>JAJHQY010000073.1 GCA_020833085.1 Desulfurococcaceae archaeon | reverse complement strand
AGGGTTTAAATACTTTCTGGCAGCCTGTGCCCGCGGATGGAGGCCGCTGTATCACTCACCGGGCTAAGCCCGGCGTCAACGCGACGCCGCCGCCGGCGCCCGCGGGCCATTATGAGTATAGTACTAGACGTCTATTATAGCTTACTCAGAGCACCGGGTAATTCAAGTAAATTTTTAACCACGGTCCGGGGTCGGCAGCTGAGAACACTCGGCGAGGCCTCACCGCGCCTATTAACCATTATAAAGTCCACGCCGGCTCTACTAGAAGCCACACAGTCAACTTCTCTATCACCAACATAGACAGCCCTGAGAGCGGGAGCTACGTCTGAAAAGAGCTTAATCATTCTCCTCCAGTTCTCTCTGACTAGTGACTCTCTAACCGCGAGGAACTTCTCGACAACGACACGATCAGTGCTCTTAAAGACAGCTTCAACAACATTCTCTAGAGACCTACCAATAAGAGGCCTCACAAGCCTCTCATCAATAACTAAGCCGAGTACTCTACCAGCTTCAACAAAACTCCAGACAATAAAGTCCTCGCTGTCAATAAGCGTGCCATCTAAGTCAAATATTACAACTCTCTTCACAGTAGACCACTAAGCACTCTCTCAATAAACTCCACGACACCGAGACCACTAGGACTACTCAGATTAAATCTCACAGTCATCTTTAACTCCTCATCAGCGTTAGATACAGCAGCTGAGTACCCTAAAACACTCAGAAAAGAAGCATCAACAAGGCTATCACCCACACCCCCAGCCTCCTCTGGCTTAACACTAAGCCTCTCAAGCACATAGAGTACAGCCCTCCTCTTACTCACAGAAACACTGTGTATATGAATAGCGTAACCACTATACTCAGCCGTGAACCCTGGAAAATAGGACTCAACAAACCTCTTAACATCCTCAAAGACACTTCTCTCTCTACTCCTACAAGTCCTCTTGACTTTAAGAGCCAAGTCGTAAAATCTAAACCTATTCTGCCAAGAATCCTCTACGCAATCACTAAACTCACGCAGCACAGCCCTATAGGGCTCAAAACCTGGCTTATCACCAAGATCCACTAAACCCCACTCATCGTGGTAAACGAGGCCACCAGACTCCCCAATAGCAGGGCCATTTAAACCAATATATCTAGATAATCCCACCACAATGGGTAAAGCATTACTAGACACAAGAGACACGGTAACACCAGCTCTCACAGCTCGCCTCAAAGCCTCCACAGCACCTAAGTGCAAATCGTAGCTATACCTATCCACTGTTAAAGTGCCATCAACATCTAAAAACAACACTCTCAGATCACTCAGCGTAATCACCTTTAACCCCAGTTCTGTAAGTAGAATCTATGAGCACACTAGTCTTTTAAAAACCGAAAACAGCAGGACTATTTAGCATTAAAAACCGATCTCTGTTAGAAAGTGGGACAATTAGGGGATAATTATACATACACGTAGAGCTCATAGTGATATATAAGTGCGTGGGCGCAATTAGGTTCACAGAGGAGCTAGGTGAGTGCTTACATGGGAGACTACATGAAGTTTACATTTATGTGTAGAGAGAGGAAGCAAGGTGTAAGCAGCAGAGTTGCCGTGATTGGAGCGGGACCAGCAGGTCTCTCAGCTACAGGGTTTTTAGCCTGTGAGGGATATGAGGTTGACGTGTACGATAAGCTTCCACTACCAGGAGGACTCATGCTGTTCGCTATACCACCCTGGCGAATACCACCAGAGAGAGTTCTCGGAGGAGTACGTGAACTTGAAGAAAAATTCAGCGTGAAGTTCAATAATAAGGTAAAAGTGCACAGTGACGCTTCTACTCACGAGGAGGGAGATGACTTCGCAGAGAAGATTCTCCCACTCGAGGACATTATAAACAGCTACGACTTAGTACTAGTAGCAACAGGAACATGGGCTTCTAAGACTCCGAGAATACCAGGTCACAACGCTAAGGGAGTCTACACAGCCCTCCAGTACCTATATGAGTGGAGACTATTTGAGCTCGGCTACACTACTAAGAAGCCACCAGTAGGAAATAAAGTAGTCGTTATTGGTGGAGGATATAGCGCAGTAGACGCTGCGGAGAGAAGCCTGAAGAGCGGTGCTGAGACGTATTTGGTGTATCGAAGAACCATTAAGGAGGCGCCAGCAGGTATATACGAGATCGAAAAGCTTAAACGCGAAGGTGTAGAATTCATGGAGCTAGTCTCTCCTCTAGAAGTAATAGTGGAGAACGAGAGAGCTAGAGGGATTAAACTACAGAAAATGCAATTAGGTCCACCAGATGAGAGCGGCAGGCCAACCCCTATCCCAATACCCGGAGCTGAACTAGTAATTGAGGCAGACCTTGTTATATTTGCAACTGGAGAAGCCCCAACTCCGCCGCTTACAGCTAAAGTAGCTGAGAAAATAGGGCTACAACTAGATAAAAGCAATAGCCTACTAGTAAATAACCTCATGCAGACGAGAATACCCAAGGTATTTGCAGCTGGCGATGTCGTCCACGGCCCCAGTAGAATAGGGCCAGCTATTAAAAGTGGGTTGAGAGCTGCGAGATACATGCATAACTGGTTTACTACACACAAGTTAACAATACCGATTCAGAGGTGAGACACGTGAACACTCCTCAAAACCCAGCCCCCAGGTATCTAAGAGTAATAGACCTCGGAGTTTGCATTGGGTGTGGAGCCTGTGAAGCCGTGTGTGATTTTCTCCACGAGAGGCCATTCATAGTGGTCTACAGGACAACTATAGGCCTCGACGTGCCAGTATCCTGTATGCACTGTGCACGAGCACCCTGCATTGAGGCTTGCCCAACAGGGGCGATGACTAGAGACCAGAGCGGGGCAGTATACGTGATTG
>JAJHQY010000008.1 GCA_020833085.1 Desulfurococcaceae archaeon | reverse complement strand
ATAGCTGATTACAGCTGATGAAGACCCTGCTACGGCTCTAATAACTCTCAGAATATCCCTTTGATCTAGCTTTACAACTCTCAAGTACTCGTCTGCGAGGTTCTCAAGGCTCTTATTATCACCCATAATCATCACGGCGACTAGTCTACTCCTAGTCTTCTCGAGCATTAAGCGAATAGGCTTTTCAGCGACTCTGTCAATGCCGTCTGTTATGAGTATAATTGTGTTTTCAGTACTCCTCTTCGAGCTGATATCCTGTAGCGCTGTTAACAGCGCCCTCGTAATGTCTGTACCCCCACTGCTCTTAACTCTAGCTATGTACTCAAAGAGCGCTACTACCTCGCTGACTCGAGGCCTCTTCTTCACGCTGTGTAGGCTGTAGGGCTGACTGTCAAAAAACCTCACTGAGAACTCGCGGCGCTCTCTGAGAGCGCGCATGTAGAGTGCTAGTGTAACCGCCTTAGCCCACAGCATCTTATCGCCACTCATACTCCCGCTCTTATCGACGAGAACGTAGATTTCACCCGGCCTCCTCGCAACTACCTTAGTGTACAGTAGTAGTCTTCTCTGAATAAACCTCACGTAGAATAGCTCATCGGGGTAAGCTAGACTCCGCGGCGCTAGCCTCTCAACGTCGGATCCCAGTTCAAATCCCATTTTCTCGCCTCTCTTAGACGCAACGTAGTCTCTGTGAGACCCCAAGTCCCAGGCAGAGAGCCCCTCGAGGGCTCTCAGTATAGCCTCCACGTCTGCGTTGCGCGCTAGTCTGAGGAGGTCTAGGCCGTAGTCCTCAGTAGAAAACACGCTGAGAGTGCCGGGCTCTAGTCCCTCAATAACTCTCTTAACAGCCACTACTCTCTCAAGTTCGCTACTAGTAGATTCAAGTGCTCTCTGAACGGCTTCCTGCACACTCCTAGTACTAGTCCCCGAGCCCCTCTCCAGCGTGGATTTCAGCGAGACTTGCTTAGTGAGCTCTGAGATGAAGAGCGCCGCGCTAATAGTGCTTAGAAGAGGCTCTAGAACAGTCTTAGCTCTGACCTTCTGCCCCACACTCGAGGTGAGTACAGACTCTACTAGTACTCTACACAGCGCACTAGTAGACTCCTCGTCTACTACAGGCGCGGGGAGATAGAACGCGTAGTATGCGTCCGCGAAGACTACTTCGTCTAGCCTCAAGCTACTCTCGCTGAGCGCCTCTGCCAGCCTCTTTACTCTAGAAGCCCTGTACTTTGTTAAAGGGCTATTGTAATCTACTCCTCTTAGAGCTCCCCGCGCACTCACAGCACTAGCCTCCTCTTAATAGCCTCCACCGTCTCTTCTAGTTCGACTAGTACTTCTAGAGCTCTCTTCTTAACACCGTCATCTAGAGTGCTATTTAGTACTCTCTTGAGCTTTTCTCGAGCTCTCTCAAGGCCCCTCAAGTACTCAATTAGCTTGGGGTCTATTTCGTACTTTCTCGCTAGTAGCACTTTAACCTCTCTGATATTACTCTCGACTTCTCTAATCTCCTCGAGGACTTTTTCACGCATATTTACCTCTTCGAGTAGCACAATGTGCACCTTCTCCGCCTCCTCGGGCGTCTGCGGCGCGATGTACTTTAGTACCACTAAGTCCTCTTCAGTAGCTCTAGACCTGCCGTGTAGTAAGCTGTGAGCCGCTATTACTTTCAGCGCTTTGCCCTTCCTCCTGTCAGATACGTGAACGCCCTGGTCCTCTATGACTGCGTAGAGCTTAATTAGCTTAGACTTAATACCAGACAAGTCCACTTCGAGCACTGCGTCGTAAATAGACCTCAGATCACTCATGGAGAGAACGGGCTCAGCGCTCCTGTAGCCTTCTCTCTCAATTCTCCACGCCGCGTCTAGCAGAGCCCCCCACTTGTCTTCGCTAACAGGCTTCACGAAGTGTCTTAGCAGGAACCTGTCGTAGAGAGCTCTGTACTCCGGCTCGTCGGGCACAGTGTTACTTGCTGATATAAGCGTCCAGAGGGGGACTTGTATTTCCCGGTACCCGTCGTATATTATTCTCTCGTTCATTAACGTGAGGAGCGTGTTTAGTATTGCTGAGCTCGCGTTGAATATCTCGTCCAGGAAAGCTATCTCGGCCTCTGGTAGTCTATTCGTGGATATCCTGATGTACTTACCCTCTTTGAGAGCCGCTATGTCGAGCGGCCCGAAGAGCTCATCGGGATCAGTATACCTAGTTAAGAGGTACTTGAAGAACTTCGCTCTAACTAGGTCGGCGGCCCTCCTCGCCATAGCTGACTTAGCTGTGCCGGGCTCGCCTATGAGTATTACGTGCTCAGATGTCATCATAGCCAGAGTCATTACTAAGGCCTCTTCTTCCCTGCCCACGAACGGCTTTTCGAGCTCTTCTTTAAACCTCTTAATTAGCTGAGCTAGCTCGCTGTGATCTACTCGCAAAGAGAAGCACCCAGCGGGACTAGTGTGCTACGTGACTCCACATTTTTCACAAGTCCTCTCTTTGAATTTAATTAGAAGCTGAATATATATTTGCCAAGCGCGTGACTGTGCGTGTGGAACTGCTATGTACTAGCAGTAGAGAGTAGAGAGACCTGTAGTGTCTCCCTCGGCGAGAGACCCGTAGTCCTAGGGCCCGGTGTCTACTTCTATGTAGGCTCAGCTAGAGGGCCAGGCGGCGCCTTAGCGCGTGTAGCCAGGCACTTATCGAGGACTAAGAGAGTGTGGTGGCACATAGACAGGCTCTTAGCGTGTCCTGGCATCAACGTGCGGGCTGTGTACCTACTGAGAGCCGAGCGCTGTGACTGCGAATTCGAGGTCTCCTCCGCGCTCCGGAGAGTACTACTCGGGATTCCCGGGTTCGGAGCTAGTGATAAGAAGCGAGACTACTCGCACCTCTACGAGTGTAGCGACGACCTAGCGGACTGCCTAGTCCGCGTCTACGAGCTCCTAGAGTCTGTGGCGTGTATTAGCGAGGTGCTGTACGCGGAACCACTGATCACGTGAACAGTTAAGTATTTAAACCCGTTCACCACTACTCCCCACGACCGGGTAAAATCAGAGTTGAGCTAGAATATGGGTTTAGATCGGAGTAGAGAAACCACAGGAGCCTCAAACGCGGTAAGCGTAATAGAGCTACGTCCTGGAATGGAGAACGTCACTGTGAGGGTTAAGGTGCTTAGTGTCGGCAAGCCACGAGTTATTGAGACCAAGAAGGGCACGAGGACTATTAGTAGCGCTGTAGTTGGCGACAACACTGGGCGTGTCGAGGCTGTTCTCTGGGGGGAGAAGACGACTAGTCTTAGAGAGGGCGACGTCGTGGAAATCAGCGGCGCGTGGGTAACGGAGTTTAAGGGTAAAGTCCAGTTAAACGTGGGCAAGTCTACTAATATTACGAGGCTACCGGAAAACGCTGTACAGGGCGAAATACCGGAGAAGGAGCCGGTAGCGCCACCTGGCCAACAGAGAAGAGCTCCACCCAGGAGGCCCAGAGGCGCGGGAGGAGGTAGAAGGGAGAGGAGCTATGAGTGAAGAAGAGGCTCTTAGAGGTAAAATAGACAACTCTGTCATCGAGAAGTACATGGCTGTAAAAGACAGTAAGCCCACGCGCAGAGGAGAGTTCATAGGAGTAGAGCGAGATAAATTCTACGTAGCTCTGAGCGAGGAGGAAGTCTACGAGCTGTCACCACTAGCCTACTACATATGGTCTCTCTGCGATGGAGAGCACACTGTTAGAGACATAGCGCTCGATATATCTAATAACGCTAATGTGCCATACCACGAAGTCATAGAACCACTACTCATAGTCCTAGAGCAAATGGGGAAAGCGGGCTTAATAAGTTACTAGCTTTATTAGCGGAGTTAATTAGACTCGACTAAGTTATTTTTATTACGGGATGACCTGAGACTCCAATGCCGAGTAGATGTGGACACTCCACCCCTAGGGGACCGCTCTCACACATACTCAACTTCTCTGAGTGATAAGTGGGAGCTCAGAGATCACGTAGTAGTCGTGGTAAGTAAGAGCTTAAGAGCTCATTGGCGCACCGCCTCTTCTACGGGTGGTGTGCTCTCCCCACGAGTTCTCCTATGTTCCTATAGCCCAGTTCTCTCACCCACCTCTCAAGCCCCCCAGTGATCTCGTACACTACTCTCCTGTTTTTCAGAAAAGCACTTCCCACTTGAACTGCGCGGGCACCTGCCAGTATAAACTCTGCCGCGTCTATCCAGCTCGATATACCCCCACAGCCAATAATCTCGGCGCTGTACTCTCTGTACACGTCGTATACTACTCTCAGAGCTATCGGCTTAATGGGTGGGCCCGAGAGGCCCCCGTAGATGTTTGAGAGCACTGGTTTGAGACTATACACGTCTATTGCGAGAGCTCTAATAGTGTTTATTAGTGTTAGCGCGCGGGCACCTGCTTCTAGCGCTCTACCAGCTGACTCTACTACTCTGTCTGAGAGCCCCAGTTTAACTATTACTGGCACTCTGATCACTGAAGAGACTTCTTTGACAACTGAGTACACAGCGCTCGGATCCGAGCC
Organism: Desulfurococcaceae archaeon; assembly: GCA_020833085.1. The sequence continues at coordinate 8,672 of JAJHQY010000008.1, read as the reverse complement.
TAGTTCTAGTCCATAGCCCTTAACGTGGGGGCAGCTGAGATTTAACTCCACTGCCGAGGCCCCGTACTCCTCAGCCTTCTCGGCTACTCTAGTAAACTCCTCAGGCCCGTTGCCACCAATACTCACGATTACCGACTTGCCGTGAAGCCTAGCTCTCTCAATAATAGGCTTAATACCCTCTACACCGGGGTTTGCTAGTCCAATAGCGTTGAGGAAGCCACCACTCCTCAGCTCTACTAGTACTGGTGGGGCGTAGCCCTCACGTGGATTTAGAGTGAAAGTCTTAGTAACTATTGCTGCGAAGCCGTGCGCTGCGAGTATGTCCACGTGCTCGGGCTCGGAGCCTAGGATACCACTAGCATTCATTACCGGGTGCTCGAGCAGAAGTCCCGCTACTCTAGTCACGAGAAGCCCACTCAAGGTGACTCACCACTTCACTACACTCGAAAACGGGCCCATCTACGCAGAGTAGCTTGGGAAGGGGTTTGAGCGTGCAGGAACCGCAAGCACCTAGACCACACTTTACAAGAGCCTCGAGAGACACGAGGACTCTCAAGAGCCCCTGAGCCGCTCTACAGATCTCTAGGAGCATGCTCTTAGGGCCCACGCTCACTACTAAGTCGTACTCGCGTTCACTACTACTCAGAATCCTCTTAGCGAGCTCTGCCGCCGTGCCACAGTAGCCCACGCCGCAGTCCTCTGTCGCGTAGTAGACAGCCCTCACACTGGGAGCCAGGCTCTTGACGTTGAAGAGCTCAGAGGATTTCTTAACACCCCACACAGCGTCAAGCTCCACGCCACACTCTTCAGCGTGCCTGGCGAGAAGGGGTAGCGGAGCCACGCCGGCACCCCCCGCGACGAAGAGAACTCTCCTGTAACCACTGAGGAGTAGCCCGTTACCCAGCGGCCCCTTCACGCCGAAGAAGCCTACTCGGTCTCTTAAACTCCTCGTCCCCTCACCCACGACTTTGAAGAGCACGTAGAGCCTCTTCTCCTCGTAGTGAGAAATAGACATGGGAACTTCGTCTACGCCAGGTATCCATATATTGACGAATTGCAGTGGCCTAGGCTCTGTGCCCAGGTCCTCTAGTAGGCTCAATTCGACGTAGTAGTACTTCTCGCTGAGAGCCCTAGTACTCGTCTTCTTAGCGGGCTTAAACACTGATCACTCAGCCCTGAACGCCCTTAAGTACTCTAAGATCTCTTCGTAGACCTCTCTCGAGATAACTCCCGCCCTGTAGAGACTGGTGAAGACTTCTGTAGCTGTTAGTAGCGAGTAGAGCTCTACACCACGCGATTTCAAGAGCTCTCGACCACCCTGCTCTCTGTCAATTACAACTACAGCTAGCACTGGCTTAGCGCCAGCCGCTATTAGGTTCTCTACTGCCTTAATGAGCGAGCCACCTGTAGTCACAACGTCGTCAACTACTGCTACTCTCCTGCCCACTACATCGCCCTCAACTACGTTACCAGTGCCGTGTTTCTTAGGCTCTTTTCTGACATACCCTAGCGGCTTTCCAGTTAGACACGCCATGTAGGCAGCTAGTGGTATACCAGCCGACTCTACTCCAACTAGCATGTCAAACGCGTCTAGAGGTAGCCTCGCCACGAGTTCACTGACTACGCGCCTAGCTAGCTCGGGGTAGCTGAACAGCCTCCTCACGTCGATGTAGAAGGGGCTTTCAATTCCAGATGTGAGTTTAAACTTGCCGAGTTTAATCATACCGTGCTTGTACATTTCTAGTGGAATCCACGACACGCTCTCACTCTCTCGAGCTGAGCACTTACTACAGACTTCACAGCGCTCAGAGGGTCTGGAGCCGTAGTCACGAGTCTACCGATAATCTCGTAGTCGGCACCTGCGCAGAGAGCATCTCCGGGCCGAGCCCCCTGAACACCCACACCCGGGGAGTATATGCGGGCTCTAGCACCCAGAACTCTTCTAGCGCGCGTTATTAAGTGAGGCTTAGTAGCCGGCACTACGACTCCGCTAGCCCCCAGTTGAATAGAGTCTTCTAGCAGCTCGTCAAAGTGCTTGTCAATATACTTCTCTGAGCCCTTGTGGCTCATTGAGACTACTAGTATTAACTCCACACCGCACCTTTCCGCTTCTTCCGCGAGCTTGTCGAGAGCACCACTAATACCCACAAAGCCGTGAGCTATTACAGCGTCGACACCACTACTAGCCAGCAATTCCAGCGTAGAGGCCATGACGTCTCCTATATCAGCGAGCTTCAAGTCGGCTACTACTTCTCTACTAGAGATCTCTTTCACAGCACTAATAGCGCTCAAACCGTACTTGAGAAGGACTCCAATACCGATTTTAAAACCAGAGACGTAGTCGTGTACCCTCTCCACGACTCCAAGTAGTGACTCTAAATTTCCGAGTTCTCGTACCGCGTCAAGAGCCACTACGAGCAAGTGCCCGTCTAGAAATATGTCGAATTTAGGCTTAAAAACCCGGAAGTCAAGTGGACATCTTCAAGTACCTACTGAGAGAGGCCTTTATTCTCAGTGGGTCTATATAGAGCTCGCTTGCGCCGAGATCTCTCAAAATAGCGAAAGCAGACTCTACGACGTCGCCTCCTCGAAGCCTCGCTAGTCCAAATAGCGTCTCGCTAAAAGACCACGGGTAGAATACCCAGGCCCACTTCTCGAGTTTCTCCACGTAGTAGTCCGGCACAAAGGTGCTCGTAGACTTGTAGTGGAGAACAGCTGTCTTAACACTACTAGCACCTAGACTCCTCACAATTCTAGTGACTTTACTCATAGTGGCGCCCGTGTCCACGACTTCATCAACTACTAGCACGCGCTTACCCGCTAATTCTAGTCTCTCGTGCACGCGGACTTCGGGCTCTTCTAGTACACGACCCCCAATGCCCCAGAACCTCAACCTCAAGACGACGAGGTCGTCTACACCTAGAACATCGCTGACTATTCTAGCCGGCACGAGTCCTCCGCGGGACACAGCTACAATGGTATCAGGGTCCTCGCCGGCGTCTAGTAGTATTGAGGCCAGCTTGTAGCAGTACTCAATAGCCTTGCTCCACGGCACGTAGATCACTTCTATTCTACTACCAGTACTCATGATCTCTGCGCCTCGCAGTGAGTCCTACCCGGCTCCTCGAGAACTCTCTTAACGTAATTCACAGCCCTCTCTATGAGAGTCCTCACCACTCTAGTAGCCCACTTCGGGTTCATGATTTCTACTAGCTCGTCGCGAGTGAACGCTGCGGAGAGCTCTGGGTCCCGGAGAACAGCCTCGAGAAGCGTCTCGCCGGGTTTAATTGACCTTGTAGCCTCCATGACTTTGTAGTAGGCTTTACTACGAGGCCAGCCTTTCTCCACGAGTCTAGTAACGAGTAGCTCACTGTAAATAGCCCCTCTAGTGAGCTTGAGATTTCTCTCCACCGCCCCGCTATCTACTCTAATGACTTCAAGTAGCCTCGCCGTGTCCTCTAGCATCTGGTCTAGCGTCAGGAACAGGTGTGGTACCAGTACTCTCTCGCTGGAGCTGTTAGTCAAGTCCCTCTCGTGCATTAGTGGAATGTTCTCGAGCGCCGTGACTACCAGACCTCTCACTACTCTAGCGAGCCCCGATATTCTCTCCGCTATAACGGGGTTTCTCTTGTGCGGCATAGCACTACTCCCAACTCTCTCCACGGCCTCGTAGAGCTCACCAATCTCCGTCCTCGAGAGCTCTCTGACTTCTAGTGCCAGCCTATCTAGTTGAGATGCTAGTATTGCGAGAGTTGAGGCTATCTCCGCGAAGCCGTCTCGCGGAGCTACTTGCGTCGTTATTAAGTGAGGCTCTAGACAGAGCTCCCGACTAACAGCTCTCTCGATTACTAGGCCTCTCTCACCCCACGAAGCCATAGTCCCGACTGAGCCTGTGAGCTTTAACCTCACAACTCTCTTCTCGGCTTCAACTAGCCTCTCGTAGCTCCTCGCCAGCTCGTAGGCGTAATTAGCGAATTTAAAGCCTAGTGTAACGGGGGTTGCGTGTTGGCCGTGAGTTCTCCCCACTACGACTAAGTCCGCGTACTTCTCCGCGTACTCTGCGAGGAGCTCTATTACGCGCCTCAGCTTCTCTTTTAGAATACCGAGAGCGTCTCTCACTATTAGAGCCCATGCCGTGTCTACAATGTCGTAGCTAGTCGCCCCAAAGTGCACGTACTTGCCACACTCACCACAAGCCTCTTCGAGTAGGAGTACTAGTGAAGCTATATCGTGCCCCACAGCCCTCTCCAGCTCGTATACACTCCTCGCTGACACTTTCTCAGCGCACTCGGCTACGCGCTCACTACACCCAGTGGGTGCCACGCCGGCTTCCTCCAGGCCCTTAACGAGGGCTACTTCTACTCTAATATACCTCTTCACAATGCTCTCAGCCGTGAAGAGCTCTCTCATCTCGCGTGAGCCGTACCGCCACTCAAAGACACACATGTGGTCTAGAGGCACGCGGGGTCACCTCGCCGTGCTACAGGGACTGCGCAACTCCCCTGGCTGCCAGCACGCCTGTAGCCGCCGCGACGTTTATGCCGCGTGACAGCCCGGCTCCGTCACCAGCCACGTACACGCCCTCAACGCTGGTCTCCATGTTTTTGTTCACGTCAATTACTACGCCGTAGTACTTGACCTCCGGAGCGTAAATGAGTGTTTGCGGCGAGGCGAGCCCAGGGTATATTAGGTCTAGGCGCGATATCGCCTCGAGTATGTTGCTCAGAACTCTGTGTGGTAGTACGAGACTTATATCTCCGGGTGTGCTGTCTCGCAGCGTTGGTGTAATTGTGCTCCTCGCTATTCTCTCCCACGTACTCCTCCTCCCCCTCTCTAAGTCGCCTAGTCTCTGAATTATTGGCTTGCCAACACCGACTCTCGTGGCTATTCTGGCTATTGACTTGCCGAGCTCTATTATATCTGTGTAGGGGTCTGTGAGTCTAAGTGTCACTAGGAGCGCGAAGTTAGTGTTCTTCGACTTTATCTCCCTGTAGCTCTCTCCATTCACGCCGATTGTCCCGTCACTGTAATACTCCTTTATTACAAAGCCCTGTGGATTAGTGCAGAAAGTCCTCACCATGTCGTCGTAGGTCTTAGTGTACATGACTATTTTGGGGTCGTAGTTGACACTAGTAACGTGCTCTGTAATGTAGTGAGGAACCTCGACTCTCACACCCACATCGAGAACACCGGGCTTTAGGCTTATTCCGAGCTTTTCAGCTACGCTCTTAATCCACAGGGCTCCACTGCGACCAGGAGCCAGGAGGACTCTCTTAGCGTAGAACTCTCCTCGAGTAGTCTTGAGCCTAAATCCCCCCGGTGTCTTCTCAACATCCTCGACGCTGGTTAAGCTGTAAATCTTAACACCGCTCTCTTCGAGGTGCTTAGTGATATTAGCAATGATTTTAACAACGACTTCTGTGCCTAGAACTCGCTGTGGAGTAGGAATGTACTTCGCCCCCGCTCTCGCGGCTAGTTTCTCAATACGCCTCGCCCTCCTCGGGTCTGGTACTACTAGGCTGTCCTCGGGTGCCCCGAACTCTCTGAGCACGCTGTCAACGTAGTTAATCAGCTCCTCCGCAGCCTCCCAGCTTCCTAGTAGCTTGTCCAGGTCGCCGCCGACATCCGGCCTCAAGTTCACAATACCACTACTAAAAGTGCCAGCACCCCCTATGCCGTGGAGTACGTGGCAGACTACACAGGCTTGACAGTTAACTACCTGTACTGGTGAGCGCCACCACTCGAGCGTCTTAGAGGCAATAGGGCACTTTCTCTCCTCGACTCGAGCCCCCCTCTCGAACAGCGCTACGCGCAGGTCTCTGCGAATTCTAGTGAGCTCTAGAGCCGCGAATAGCCCAGCGGGCCCTCCACCCACTATTGCCACGTCGAAGTCTCTCACAGCTCTACACCGAGGTCTCTCGACCTGTCGACTACGTCTTCAACGCGCTCCCCCGTGCCAATGAGGACTACTGGCCTCTTTAGCCTCGACTCCACCTCCTCAATCCACTCTCGTGCTTCTCGCGGAAGCTCACTCCAGCTCCTGGCGCCGCGAGCGCTTGGAAACAGCGCGTCTATCTTAGTAATAGCTATACAAGTAGCAGAGTTCAGCATAACAGCTCTCTCGGCGAGTTTGAAGTTGAACGGGGCTACTCTCCGCAGCCTACCAGTCACCGACCCCCTCTCAACCCAGCCACGCCTCTCAATCTCCTCCACGCTGAGCTCCCCCTCCAGCGGCCCCTCGCCAACTCTAGTAACATAGGCCTTGAAGACGACGAGCACGTTGTCAACGCGCTTAGGCCCAACTCCCACCTCGGAGAGAATGCCAGAGGCTGTTGTGTCGCGACTGGTAACGTAGGGGTATGTGCCGTGGTACAGTGACAGGAAAGTCCCCTGAGTCCCCTCAACGAGAACTTTCTCCCCTCTCTCTAGAGCCTCGTTAACAATAGAGGGCACGTCTACTAGGAACTCTCTCAGCTCAGTGAACTCTCTCGCGAGCCTAAGCCTCCTCAAGACGCGGTCAGCCATAGCCGCCCCTACTCCTTGCAGAGTCGACCCTATAGCTGCGAGGACTGAATCCCCCCTCTCTCGCGCCACGTGCACGTCCTCTATGACGCCCGTGTTGTAGTCAACGTAGACCCTGCCTCTGACACCGAGCTCCTCTACTTCGCGGAAGAACACATCTAGCTTTATGAGCGAGCCGGGCGGTATGAGTAGTCTTGTAGACTTGTTTACAAAGCCTGCTGAGACTACTCGGAGCCTGTACGTCTTGCCATTAAACACTACTGTGTGACCGGCGTTAATAGCGCCTGTTCTCACTGCGTAGTTGTAGCTTCCAGAGAGAGCTAAGTAGCCGGCGACCTTGCCCTTACCCTCATCCCCGAAAAACCCGCCAACTATAACTGTCAACACGCGCACCACCACTAGTACTAGTATAGCTAACAAGGCTCAATAGTGCTAGGGGGCTTAGTAGTCACAGCGTAAGTGACCATTGTCACCTCGTCAATAGACCTCGTTATCTCCCTCGAGATCTCGTCGAGGACGCTGTACGGTATTTTAGCGTAGTCGGCTGTCATAGCGTCACTACTCTCGACAATCCTCACAGTCACAATGTAGCCTAGTCTCCTCGCGTCGCCCTTAACTCCAACCCACATGTCATCTCCCACTACGGCAAACGCCTGCCACACCTTGTCGTAGAGGCCGTGTTTCTTGAGTATGTTCTCAACTATTGCTGAAGCTCTTCTACACACTTCGAGCTTCCTCCTAGTAAATTCACCTATAATTCTCACAGCGAGTCCGGGGCCTGGAAACGGGTGTCTCTCAATGAAGTAGGCTGGCAGATTGAGCAGTCTAGCGATCTCTCTAACCTCGTCTTTGTACAGGTACTTCAAGGGCTCTATTATAGCGTACTTCTCTCTAAACCACACTGGTAAGCCCGCTACATTGTGGTGAGTTTTAATTCTATCTGCAACGCCTGTAGCACCGCTCTCGACTATATCCGGGTACGTAGTTCCCTGAACAAGCGCTCTCGCCCCCTCACGCTCCATGAGCTCGCTGAATACTAGAGCGAACTCCTCGCCAATAATTCGCCTACGCGCTTCGCAGTCCCGCACACCTTCTAGTTTACTGAGAAATCTCGCCTGGGCATTCACTACGAGAGGCTCAAGGCCTATTCTGCTAAGCATTTCTACCACCTCCTCCGGCTCACCCTCGCGGAACAGCCCGTGGTCGATAAACACTGGTAGCACTCTCTCGCCGAGAACACGCCTCGCGAGGAGCGCCGCTACTGTCGAGTCAACACCCCCACTCACAGCCGCTAGTACAGGGCCCTCTATGGACTTGTACCTCTCAATCTCCCTCAACACGTAGTCGAAGTAGTACTCTCTCTTCCAGACTCGCCGCGGCCTAGACACCTCGAGGAAGTTCTCGAGTAGTAGTGAGCCTTTAGGAGTGTGGGAGACTTCTGGGTGAAACTGAACAGTGTAGACAGGCCTATTATTAACAATTAACTTCAGTGCCGCTACAACCCCGTTCTCTGAGACCGCGAGAACTTTGCTACCGGGTGGAGGCTCCACTACGCAGTCACTGTGACTCATCCAAACCTGCTCCTCACTACCCCACCCGCGCAGAATGTCGTCGCTCTCCACGACTCTAACTACTACTCGCCCATATTCACTGCAATTACTTCTAACTACTCCTCCCAGAATTCTAGCTATGAGCTGGTGACCAAAACAAATACCCAGAACGGGAGCTCTAGTCTCGTATAGAGCTCTCCTAGCAGACTCCTCTACTAACTCGTCACAGTTAAAAACACTCCTATAACTACCTGATAGCACTATAGCCGAGTACTCTGAGAGCTCTACTTCTCTAATCCTCGTGTAGGGCTCAATTAGAGCCAGTACACCAAGCTCTCTGAGCCTTCTAGCTATTAAATGAGTGTACTGCCCACCGTAGTCAATAACTAGAACTGTGCCCCCGGGGATAAACAGCCCAGAGCTCTTCATGAGCTTAACTACGCGAGTAGTAGTTAATATGGCTTAAAGTAACACTCTCTATGTGAAGAGCTAGTAGTGAAGCACGGCCATGCCCGAGTACCTCGTCACTGTTAGTGGAGAGCTGCCCCTGAGGTCTGAGAGGACTAGGCCGAAGTTCTACAAGAAGCTACTTGAGAATAT
>JAJHQY010000072.1 GCA_020833085.1 Desulfurococcaceae archaeon | reverse complement strand
TTTGTGGACATTTACCTTGAACCACTAGTTAGAGCTGGAGTCGTGGTTTCTGAGAGGGGGTTTTACTACAGCACGCCAGGCGACTTGTACTCGTGGCGTGGAGGAGTGAGCGTAGTGGAGGCCGAGTACGCTGTTAGGTTTACTCGTGAGCGCGGACTAGGCTTCAGGGGCCTCAGAGCCCCCGTCACGGGGCCCTTCACGCTCGCTTCACGAGTGTACTTGTCCAGGGGCTCCACGGACTTGTCGAATACTGCTCTAGCGCGGCGCGAGCTAGTAGAGGGCTTCTTCAAGGAGTACGTTTCTCTCTTCGCCGAGTACGTGAGTAGACTGGGCTACACAGTAGTCTTCCTAGACGAGCCCGTGCTCGGAGTGGTGATTGGCGCTAGGAGAAACCTCTACGGGTACAGCGACGCCGACGTAGTGGAGGTTCTAGACTACGTGGCCAAGCGCGCCGGTAGCGCCGAGGTGGGCGTTCACGTCTGCGGGAGGGTCCACAGGAGGCTACTCGAAGTGCTCGCGGAGACTAGTAGAGTGAAGTACATTAGCCTAGAGTTCCACGACAGCCCCGCCAACATCACCGCGCTGGACAAGTCACTGCTAGAGAGCCGCGACAAGGTGATCTCCCCCGGCATTGTGAGCACTAAGTCGACTAGGCTGGAGAGCGAGGAGGAGGCCTACACTCTACTAGAGAGAGTCTACACAGCTACTGGCGGCAGAGTAGACCTAGTCTCAGGGGACTGCGGCTTCGCGGGGCTGCGCGGCGCGCTGAGTAGTAGAGAAGAGGAGTACAGGCTAGCCCTCCTGAAACTAGAGAGAGTTGTCAAAGCGTGTAGGAGGCTCAGCGGCGAGCGCTCTTAGACAAATACTGGTTTAGCGTTCACTCTCCTGTAGAGCTCTGTGTAAATAGAGTCCAGTCTCTCCTGCAGCTCCGGCTCCAGCTGGCTAGTAGAGCCCTCAGCCAGTATTCTCTCGACTTCTAAGTGCGCCTCTTCGTATATGTCTCTGCCAGGCCACCGAGACCTCGGCGCGGAGTCCCACGTCCTGGGCAAGTGGACTTCTCTCCTCAGTGCTCTCCTCGTGTGGGGGTGTAGCAGGTAGTTTCCGCTCTTCTCGAGCACGGTCTCCCTAATGACGTCTAGTGCGAGGCTCTCCGAGCTCAGCTCAAAGCCCCTAGCCAGCCTCCTCACCAGCCCGCAGACCTCGTTGTCCAGCACGAGCTTCTCTAGCGAGAACGCGCTCTCAAACTCCAGCATTCCAGGCCCCGACACCACGTCGAAGCCCCCGAGCACCGCTACGAGTGAGCTGTAAGCGGACTCCGCGCCGGCCTGGTAGTCCACTAGTTTAGCGTCGCTGAGACCCATGTAGGTGTGTACTGGTAGGTCTAGTAGTCTCGCCATGTCCCTGTAGCCCAGCGAGATCAGTAGCGCCTCCGGCGCTACTATTAGGGGCGTCCCGTAGCGCGGCTGTGCTAGTAGTGGTGAGCCCCCGTAGATTACTGGAGCCCCCTTCGAGGCCAGCTGTGCTAGTACAACTCCGCTGAGGACTTCTGCGTGGTGCTGTACGAGAGCCCCGGCTATAGTCGCGGGGGCCGTGCTCCCAATGCCCGGCATAGAGACTATCTCCGCTGGCACTCCAGCTCTCGCCAAGTCCACGAGGTTTCTCGAAGTCACAGTACTCCAGGAGAGCGGGGGTGAGGGGCACACGTCGAATATCGCGAAGGGCCTCTTCCACGCGTCTTCTCTCACAGCTCTGAGCATTTCCAGCATGACTGGCAAGTTCTCTACTGTAAAGGCCCCCGTTACAATGGGCTTCTTCGAGTACTTGAGTATTGGGTAAAGCCTAACAGCATCTCTAATCTCTAGTGGAACGTCGTCTGGGACTAGTGCTGTACTCTGAGCTTGTATATGTGAGAGATTCTCAACTATTACTACGAGCTTTTTCAAGTCACTCATATTTGGAGCTCGAGGGCTCTTAGAGCCGTAGTCTAGTATTTTAATAGCCGCTGATCCAGGGTTAAATATGAGTGCTGACTCGCCCAGCGTAGCTACTCTCTCACCATCTCTATTGTAAAGTTCTATTCTCCTCGGAGTAGCCCTTAAAGCCTCATTAACGAGCTCCTCGGGAATGAGTACTCTCCCACCGCGCTCTACTCCACCAGCTTCAATTACTATCTTAGCCACCTCGGGGTCTTCAAATCTCACTCCTATAGTACTCAGAACTTCCAGGGATTTACTGTGTACTAGTCTCGCCTCTTCTAGTGTTAAGAGGCTGAGAACAGGTCTAGGCACTAGAAGACACCTAGAAGCTCTTTCACTCTCCTCAGCGCTTTAAACGCGTCGTCTCCGCACACATCAGCGCCTATTTCTCTAACCCACTCCTCGGTGACGGGCGCTCCACCAGCTATGACTATAACCTTATCTCTCAGACCCCTCTTCTTTAACTCCTCGACGACTCTCCTCTGCTCCAGCATAGTAGTAGTCATTAGCGCGGAGACCCCTACTACTCTGGCATTGTACTTCTCGACAGCCTCGGCGAACTGCTCGGGCGAGACGTCTACTCCGAGGTCGATCACCTCGAAGCCCTCTACTTCGAAGAGCACCTTGGCGAGGTTTTTACCCAGATCGTGAATATCCCCCTTCACAGTTCCGAAAACAGCCACTGCTACGCGCCTCCTCTCCCCCCTCTCGAGCCTGGGCTTAACTACTTCCTCGAAAACGCGCTTAAACGCCTCGGCGCAGGCTATTACGTCCGCTATGAAGTACTCACCCCGCTCAAAGAGCTCCCCCACGCGCCTCATAGCCGGGACGAGGACCTCCACGACGAGCTCTTGAGCCCCGACACCGCTATCAATAAGCCTCCTCGCGGCCGCGAGAGCCCTGTCCGCGTCCCCCTCGACGATAGCAGTGTAGAGCTCTCTCTTCAAGTCCTCCA
>JAJHQY010000071.1 GCA_020833085.1 Desulfurococcaceae archaeon | reverse complement strand
GCTCTCAGCCAGCCCCTCGACTATCAGCACTACGGGGTAGTAGTTGCCTTCTGAAGTCGCAATACTCACACCACTAAACTCCACGTAGATGTAGTCGCCGTACCTGTAGATCCCCTCTACTGTGACTACTCGCTCTCTGCCACCACTAGTAAAGATCATTTGGGGCGGTAGTAGAGCGGTCACTCTAAGCCCCCGGATCACGTGTCCCGGAGCGGTGACCTGCATGTAGGCGTAGAACGCGGCGTTGACGCTAGTAGTGTAGACTCTCTCGCCAATCCAGCCGTGAGACGTTAAGTTCACAACTCGCAGTATCGGCGGCTCAGAGACAGTTACGGTCACTGTGTAGTTTACTGTAAACTCGTAGTAAGTGTTGCTCGCGGGGTCGTAAGCCACGCCGCTAACAGCTAAGTGCACGGGGTACTCTCCGGGACTAGTACTAGTGTTCACAGAGATGCCCTGAAATGTAATTGTAGTCATAGACCCCCTCTGCACGGCTACATCGCTAATAGCGAGCAGTCCCGGGTAGAAGCCCCGCGGGAATTTAGCAGTCACCACTGCGTCTCTCACGTCTACTACATCGCGGTTTACAAGGACAATGTTTAGTGTAGCGCCCTCAGTGCCCGGGTACACCTCGCCCCGTGACCAGTACGCGCTCACAACGCCCAGATCTATACTGGGGAGTGCCAGTGACGCGTTGAATACGTAGTCTAGTACGCTCCAGAACTCCGCGCCATTGTCGTCGCCGAAAACCACTAGTCTAGTCTCTACTTCCACGTACCGCGTGCTCTCGCTAATTACTATTGGACCTGAGTAGAGCGAGAAGACCCCTCCGTAGTCTACTACTCCCTGGTACACTACTAGATCAGTGCGCGAGCCGTTAGTGAAGGAGGCGCCGGGGGATTTAATGGTGTAGTAGGCCGTGACGCTCCTAATAGTCTTGAAGTCCTTGTTGACGAGCACTATGTAGAAGCGCGCCTGCCTCAAACCAGAAACTGGTTTCGGGGCCTCGAGCCCGTAGTCTAGTACTTCTAGTCTAATAAGTGGTGGCCGCGTGAGAGTGACACTGAACTCTACTACTCTGTAGTCGTAGTAGCTTACTCCGTCATCTGTGCTCATGGTCGCGTTTACTTCTAGTAGTACTCTGTACGGGGTATTGGGGTCTGCTGAGGGGTACACTGAGACGGGGCCTAGAGCTATACTCGCCAACCTGCCCTCCTCTAGATTACTCAGTCGAAACCTCACAGTGGGCGGTGTAAAGACCTCTTCGCTAAACTTAGCTACACCACTCGCCTCTAGTACTCGCGAGTCGCCGGTATTTCTCAGAGTAACGTAGAGATAGACGTTCTCGCTACCCGGATACCCCGCCGGGCTCCAGTACCAGTCTACTACTTGAAGTGAGAGTGGCGGGTACTCTGAGACGGTGATTTGAATGCCAGTAATATTCTCGCTGTAACTACCAGACTCGTCTCTGTAGTGTATCGTTACGCTGGCCCCGTACACTCCTGGAGCGGCATTTCTACTCACATCTAAGTGATACGTGAAGACTACAACGTCTCCGGGCTGAACGTAGTGGGAGACCTCTCCACTAGCTGACTCTGGTGGAGCGCAGCTACTATAAGTATAAGTTGTTGCAAAGCCCTCGGGGAGGTTTATACAGCCGGCTGACACGTATACCTGGCTACTACCACTGTATTTCACGTTGACTGTTAAAACAACATTTCTACTCCCAGGGTAGATCTCTTCTGTGCCGGCTGAGGACTTGTACTCGTAGCTAATAAGCGCGAAGACCTGGGACTCCGCAGTGTGAGTAGTAGTGAAGAGGGAGATAAAGGCGCAGAGTGCAAGTAGAACTCCGAGTACGCGCCTACTCGTAGCGGGCTTCAACCAGTACCACCGAGAGATATGTCTGTAGACACAGACTTAAAAATCTACTAGAGCTAGCCAGAGGTCACTATGCACTTACTGGGATCCGGGCTCAGCGTGCCTGCTATTAGCCCGTCTCTAATCAAGTATATTCTCTGAGTGCAGTGCGCTACTTCTGGGTTGTGCGTTACAACTAGAATTGTGGCGCCCTCTCTGTTTAGCTCTTGAAAAGTCTTCACCACGATCCTAGAGCTCGCCACGTCGAGATTACCCGTCGGCTCGTCAGCGAGTATTATCTCGGGCTCGCCCACAATAGCTCTCGCAATAGCAACTCTCTGCTGTTGACCACCAGAGAGCTGATTCGGCTTCTTGGGTAGCCACGAGAGCTCTCCTCCAGCTCTCAGTAGGGCTCTCTTCGCCATTTCTACTCTCTCAGACCTCGGTACGCCTCGGGGTATTAGTGGCATTTCGATGTTCTCGAGTACTGTTAGCCTGTTAATTAAATTGTAGAACTGGAAGACAAAGCCTATTTTGTAATTCCTTATCCTCGCCATCTCGCCACTGCTAAGCCTGGAGACGTCTACTCCGTCAATAACTACTCTGCCACTAGTCGGCTTGTCCAGTAGCCCCACTATGTTTAGTAGTGTAGTCTTACCCGAGCCTGAGGGGCCCATAATAGCTATAAAGTCCCCACTGTATACTCTCAGAGAGACGCCTCTCAGCGCTACTGTCTCGACACTACTAGCCCTGTAGACTTTAACGACGTCTTCTAGTACTAGCACTTCTCTCCTCATAAGCACAGACCTCTTTATTACTGTGTCTCTAGACACACTTATATAACTCACAGTGCGTAGTATGACTTCGGGGTGCACAGTTGGCTCTGAGCGAGGAGAGCAGGCCTCTAGATCTAGAGCTCGCCGTTAAAGGCATTAGAGGTGTTTTCCGCGACATTGTACTCTACGCTATTTACAAACTCGGAGAGGCTCACGGCTACGCTATTAAAAACTACGTTAACAGTCTACTGGGCGTGTACACTCCTAGCAGTGGTATTCTCTACCCTACACTGCGTGAACTAGAGAAACAGGGGCTCG
>JAJHQY010000070.1 GCA_020833085.1 Desulfurococcaceae archaeon | reverse complement strand
TCTTTCTTCAAGTCGTGAAGTCTAGCTCTCACAGTATTGTAGTTTAGTCCTGTCAGTCTGGCAATTTCTTTGGGCATGAGAGGCTTTGACTGCTGTCTCAGAAACTCGAGTAGTCTCTCTTTAACCGTCTTGGCCTCGCTCACACTTGATCCCAGTGTTAGGATCGTGAGTTAAGGGTTTATAAATCTGCAGAACAGGGTTAAAATCAGCTTAAAAAGCAGGCTTCAACATAGACTATAACCCCAAGACTTGCTCGGTGACGCGCGAGTGGAGGTCATTATTACTCATGGAGATATAGACGGCGTGGCCGCCGCGGGTCTCTACTTGTACTTGAGAGATAACCCCGAGAGCACAGTGTACTTCACTGAACCCTACAGCCTGCACAGAGTACTAAGTCGACTCGCACCTGGAGAGTACAGGAGAGTTGTCATAACAGATCTCGGAGTGAACTCGAGCACTCTCGAAGAGATTAGGGAGAGACTCGAGTACCTGAGAGAACGCGGAGTTGAGGTTGCGTGGTATGATCACCACGTGTGGGACGAGGACTGGATTAGTAGCATTAAGAGTACCGGCGTAGAACTGCACGTTGACAGGTCTACTTGCGCTACTGGAGTTGTAGCAAAATACACTAAACCCCTAAGGCAACAGGTAGACTACGCTTTCGTGGAGCAACTAACTAGAGGCGTGTGCGCGGGTGACTTGTGGAGATTTGACCACTGGCTAGGCCCCTACTACATTAGACTCGTAAGGCGCAGAGACAAGGACTCGTGGAAGAGGAGAGTACTCATATACATTACTAACGGCTACTACTGGAGTAGCGAGTTTGACTCTAAAGTAGAGAGACACGTAGACCTAGAATTAAGCCTCTTGTCGAGCAAGCTCGTAGTCTATATAAAGAGTACTAGTGGCTCTCGCAGAGTAGCGGTAGTTAGAGACGAGAGAGTTATTGACAGTAGCTTCATAGCCCCCTACGTCATGGGGCGTTACGGAGTAGATGTTGTAGCCGTCGTGTCTAGTGATGGTAAAATTAGTTTTAGGAGTAGAGGTGTAAATGTCAGAGACCTAGCTGTGAGGCTCGGGGGAGGCGGTCACCCCCACGCAGCCGGTACTAGAATTAGAATTCCCTGGTACATTAGATTAATCTCGAAGGTCCGCGGGGACTTCTTACTCCGCTACGTGGCTGGTATTATTACGCGAGAACTGGAGAGACTAAGTGCAAATTCTAGGTAGTAGTACTATTTCGCCGTCACTAGCTCTGAAAACTAGTGCTCTATTACTCTTGTAGTAAATGCAGACAAGAGACGCTACTACTGAGTCTGCTTCGTGACGTGTAAGTCTCCTCGACAAGTCAACCCCCAGTACTCCGAGTAGTTCTTGTAGAGAACTACAACTACTAGACTTAATGCTACTACGAGGATGCGTCTCTATGACTTCTATTCCGTAGTTCTCTAGTATCTTCGCGAGTCTCCGAGCTCGTAGTGTTAACTGCGCCATGGGACTCCACGCGGGTGGGAGGACTCTGAAGCCCGATTTAATTAGTAAGCGGTCTACTTCTCGAAGAGCGCTCCTACTTGGAAGCGCGAGGGGGGAGTCCACGGCTACTGTCATAGTGCCGAATTTTACAAGCGAGTTCACTATTTCCTCGTCTGAGTAAACCTCGCTTACTAATAGAAACTCGAGTTTGAAATCACTAGTAGCCTTCACGACTGCTACGCCTGTGGGCCTACTGGGCTTAGCCGCTAAGTCTAGTCCGCCACATATTACCATTTAACGAGAGGTCCCCTCTCGTACCCTATTACACGCGTGTACTCTTCGAGTAGACCCTCTACTCTACTCATCCACGCCCTGATCTCACTGGGCTTAGAGGGGTACTGATCCGTGTAGAGCTCAGACATTTTCTTCATGTAACTCCTCACAACGCGCAGTTGATTTAGCAGGCTGGGTCTTCCCAGTAGTCTTATAAACGCTGAGAGCGCGTGTACTACGTGCTCTGCTAAGTCGCCCTTAGTGCCCAGCTCGTATACCTCGCCACCACTGACTATTCTGTTCTTGACAATCCACTCGAAGTCCTCGTTACTGAGTTTCTGCATGTACATTCTGAGAACGTCGAGCCTCGCCTGCTTAGCCCCGTAGGCCCTCATGTAGTCGATATTTACCTGCCAGAGGGAGTCCTCGCTGACACTTCCAGCTTCAAGCGCGCTGTTTAAGTGCTTTGAGGCTATAGCCGCTGAGAGCATAGAGGAGCCTATGCCCCCACCGTGAACAGGGTTAACAGTGTAGGCCGCGTCGCCAACTACAACAACGTTTCTCCAGACTAGAGTGGGCAGTGGCCTCCTTGTGGGCACGAGCCCGCCCCCCGCGTGGAGGACTCTACCGGGGAACTTTGGCTTCACGTAGTTCTCGAAGTTCTTGCGCGGATTATTACTACCAATCCACACAACTCCGAGTCCCGTGTTTACAACTAAACCGTCTCCCCGCTTCGGGAAGACCCACCAGTAGCCTCCAGGCGCGATATTAGTGTCTAGTATTATTGTCGCGTAGTTGACATCAATCCAGTCAACTGGCTTATCGAGCTCTAAGACTTCCCTATAAGCCAAATTGTAGTCTGTAGTGTACGGTCTCTCAGCTATAGGCCACTCAAGGGGGACTTTACTCCTAATAGCTGGCTTAGCGCCGGAGGCGTCAATAAAAGCTCTAGCTTCGATCTCCACGACTCTGCCGTCTACACCCCGCGCTCTAATAGACTCTACACCGCGCTCACTAGCACGGACTTCTAAGACGCTGTGCCTGTCCAGCAACTCTACACCAGAGTCCAGCGCCAGCTTTAAAAGCCACTGCCCAAATTTAACTCTGTTTACACTAACACCCTCACCAGGCACAGTAACACTGTACTTTAAGCTATACGTGTAGACTACTACGCCGCTGTACCTGTGGTCAATTACACTGGAGGGCACTTCTAGGTTTAACTCCCTAAAGTGGTGTACTCCTATAGCGTCTCCACAGACTTTATT
>JAJHQY010000017.1 GCA_020833085.1 Desulfurococcaceae archaeon | reverse complement strand
GAGAGTTTATGTACTTAAACCCCTCTTTTAAGTCGCGAGCGTCAATTATAATAGCCTCGCCGAGATCATCGTACTGGGGCCTCCCCGCTCTACCAGCCATTTGCTTGTACTCCGATACACTTATATTAACGCGCTTACCACTACTGGGATCATACCTCTTAATTGAGACGAGAACTCTCCTAGCAGGCAAGTTAACGCCGGCTGCGAGTGTTGGAGTGGCAAAAACTACTCTTAGAACTCTCCTCCTAAAGGCCTCTTCAATAACTCTCCTCGAGATGTGAGAGAGCCCAGCGTGGTGAAACCCGACACCTCTTCGTAGAAGCTCTGGTATTAATTCTCTCTCAAACCTTGTAGGCGCCGATTCCAGCTCCTCTAGTAAGCTACTTATAGAGCTCGAGTCTGCTGAGGCGCTACTACTCTGAGCAAAGATCTCAGCGAGTTCTTCAACTTTCTTCCTGTTGTGGATAAAGACTAGTGTCTGCATATTCATTTTTAAATTGTGCTCTACGAGGTCTAGTACCGGGTCGCTCTCGATGTCAACGGGCTCCTCTCTACCATCTAGAAACACTATTCTACTACGCTTTCTGTCGAGAACACCCTCAACGAGTCTAACAGGCCTCCAGTTAGTACTCACTAGTTCACCCCTCACCCACTTGGCCATTAACTCGGGGTTTCCAATAGTCGCCGAGAGGCCTAGAACTTGAAAACCGCGCTTGAGCGACCTCGCTACTATGGCCTCTATTATAGGCCCCCTTTCGGGGTCACTAATATTGTGCATTTCGTCTACTACGACTACTCCAACTCTACTCAGCCAGAGAGGTCTCTGCCTCATTACACTATCAAATCTCTCGTAAGTAGCCACTACAATATTGTACTCTCCAAGGTACTCAGCCGGCTGATCGTAGTCACCCGTACTAATACCCACACTTAAACCCAGGTCTCTTAGTCTTGAGAACTCCTGGTACTTTTCACTAGCTAGTGCTCTCAGCGGAGTCAAGTAAACACCTATTTTACCCTCTAGAGACTTCTTGACTAAGAGCATTTCAGCTACTAGAGTCTTGCCGCTAGCAGTAGGAGTTGAAATCACCATGTTACTACCACTGAGAACGCCCCTCTTAACGGCCTCTACTTGAACGGGGTTTAGCTCGCGAATACCCCTCTCTATGAGCGTTTCAATGTAGACTCGCGGAAGCCCGTACTTTAACAGCTCTTCTACTTTCAAAGTAAACTCACACAGTAAATATCTAGACTAGAGGTCTTTTAAAGAGGGGGCAACCGTGTCTCAGCAAAAAGTCTTCCACGTACTTCGCGGCGTAGAAGAGGCGCTGGAGATCGTGTTAAACAGCGTGAAACTCTCTCCTAAAGGCGTTGAGAGAGTGAGGGTTCTCGACTCTCTCTACAGGGTTTTAGCTAGTGACATCTACGCTCCCATAGACTACCCCCCATTTGACAGGTCTGAAGTAGACGGCTACGCTGTAACGAGTTCAAGTGTTTCCTGGGCTAGCGAGCTCTCACCAGTAGTTCTCAGTATTAGAGGTGAGGTTGAAGTGGGGGAGGCCCCCAGCTCAACGTGTCGTGAAGGCGCTGTGAGAATTTCTACTGGAGCCATGATGCCAAGGGAGTGCGACGCAGTAGTAATGGAGGAGTACACTGAGCGCGAGGGCTCTAGTGTAAAGATCTACAGGCCCGTTGCCCCCGGCGAGAACGTGGCTACCGCCGGTAGTGACATCTCGGCTGGAGACCTCGTACTACCAGAGGGTACACTAATTAGGCACGAACACGTGGCCCTGCTGGCTGGCCTGGGTATAGCTGAGGTGCCAGTCTACACTAAGCCAAAAGTAGCTGTATTCTCAACCGGTAATGAAGTAATCACTCCCGGCGAGCCCTTGAGAGAGGGGTGTGTGTACGACGTTAACGGGCACCTCATAACTAGCTATTTGAGGGAAATTGGAGCCGACGCCGCCTTTCTCGGTAAGCTTCCAGACAGCTACAGTACTGTGAGAGACGCTGTGCTGAGAGCTCTTGAAGAGTACGACGTTGTAGTGACCAGTGGTGGTACAAGTGCTGGTGTAAGCGATATCGTGTATAGAGTCTTCGGAGATCTAGGCGAGATCCTAGTGCACGGACTGAAGGCTAAGCCTGGAAAGCCCACTGTAATAGCTCTCAGCAAGAGCGGTAAGCTGTTAATAGGATTACCCGGGTTCCCGCTTTCCTGCTACGTGGTACTAGTACGCCTAGTTAAGCCACTAATAGCTAGGCTCACGGGTCTGAGGCTACGCGAAGAGAAGATCTACGTGAAATTACCGCTCACTATTAGAAAGGGTGTGGGGAAGACCTGGTTACTTCCAGCTATACTAGTTGAGGCGGAGAGCGGGTTTGCAGCCTACCCCGTAACACTGAGTAGTGGGAGTATATACTCTCTCGTCTACAGTGAGGGCTTTATAGAGCTACACGAGGACCTAGATGTCGTAGAGGAAGACACGCCTGTTCCTTTCTACCCGTTTAGGGATGTTCAGCGAGTAAAACTAGTAATTATAGGTAGTAATGACCCGCTACTAGAAGACGTTCTCAAGTACACCGGGCTAATTTATACTAGTAGAGTTCTCAATGTGGGGAGTGTAGGGGGGTGGCGCGCTGTAGCGAGAAATGAAGCTGATATTGCACCAACACACCTACTAGACCCAGCAACTGGTCTCTACAACACGCCATTTCTAGAGAAATACGGGCTTCGCGGCAAAGCTGTTCTAATTAGGGGCTTTGAGAGGCTTATTGGACTAGTAGTGGCTAAGGGTAATCCCAAGAATATCCACAGCGTAGAAGACTTCTTGAGGAGTGATGTGAGAATAGTGAATAGAACTAAAGGCTCTGGTATAAGAGTATTTCTAGACATGACTCTAAAGAAGTACGCGGAGGAGAGGGGCTTAGAGTGGAGTAAGCTAGTAGAGAGCATTAAGGGCTACACTTACGAGGTTAAGACTCACACCGCGGTTGCACTAGCTGTTAAGCAGGGGAGAGCTGATGTGGGTATAGCTGTGGGCTACGCGGCTAAGCTCTACGACCTCGACTTTATTCCACTAAAGTGGGAAGAGTACGATTTCTTAATACCCAAGAACAGGCTCGAGAAGACGCTGGTTAAAGAGTTCCTCGCTGCTCTCAGAGACCGCGAATTACTGGAGCGAGTAGCCAGGTTCCCGGAGTACTACAGGTTCCCACCAGACATTGGGCGCATCAAGGCTGAGTAGTTCTTTACTCTATAAACCCTCTCCGCAATTCTGAGTTCTAAGAGGGGTTGCTCTCTTGAGCGAGCTTGTTGTGGGAATTGTCCAGGCCGATTTTAGTGGGAGTCCTCAAGCCAACTTCGAAAAAGCGACTTCTCTCATTAAGCGCTGGTATAGAGAAGCAGACCTAATTGTGCTCCCCGAGTACAGTATGGTGAACCCGCTACTAGTGAGAGACCCGCGCAGAGTCTACGAGCTGGCAGAAGAACCCACTAGTAGTAAGTACTTAGCTGGATTCGTCAAATTAGCTGAGAGTCTTGGCGCTAATTTAGCCGTGCACTTCGTGGAGAAAACTCTAACGCCACCTTACACTAGGAGTTCAACTATACTCATAACTAGTCGCGGCGAGGCTCTACACGTTTACAGTAAAATGCACCTATTCGACGCGTACGGCTACAGAGAATCTGATTTCTTTACGCCTGGGACTGCTCCAAGTAGGCTAGTCGTTATTGATGGCTTTGAGACGGGCTTTGCTATATGCTACGACCTGCGGTTTCCAGAGCTCTTCAGGCTCTACGCTCTCAGCGGGGCTAAGCTCATAGTAGTACAAGCGGGCTGGGTCCGCGGCCCCCTAAAGGAGAGCGTTCTCGACGCCCTCGCCTCTAGTAGAGCTCACGAGAACACCGTGTACATTGTACTATCAAATCAAGTAGGAGAAATGTTTACTGGGAGAAGTGGTGTGTACAGCCCGTGGGGCTATAAAGAGCTAGATATGGGCTACAGAGAGCACTACGCTGAACACAGATTACTACTAGAGGAAGTCGAGAAGGCGAGGAACACTATACCGGTACTCAGACAGTCGAGCGAGAAGTGGGAAGTAAAGTTAAAAAAGTAGTTTGCACTTAGTTTAAGCGTGAAGGTGGCTGATGAAGGAGGTTTCGTCTGAGTACCTGATGAGCTGAGTCCTTACTGACACTCTATCTACAAAATCTCCTCGAGAATCTCTGCGAGCTCTACTAGACTACTAGTAGACACATACCACTTGTACCCGTAGCCCCGATCTAGTAGGACTGTCCTAGCTCCAAGCTCACTAGCTGGTATCAAATCGTACTGGGGATACGCTGATACGTGGACAGCGTCTAGTGGAGTTATACCGAGTATTCCGTAAGCTCTCGTAAAAGCCTCTTTTCTGGGCTTGTAGGCTTTAACGTCTTCAGCCGTAATTGCGAAGTCTAGTAGGTCTTCAATACCACAGAGAGTTATTTTAATTAAATCTCTATCCGTATTGGAGAGCACTCCCACTACAAAGCCTCTATTTCTCAGTTGCTTAATACCGTAAATAACGTCTGGGTATAGAGGTGACTTGGCGAAGTAGAGTACAAACGCGTCTTCGAGATCTCTTGCCAGAATGACGCCGCGTTTTAGAGCTACTCTACTCAAGCACTCTCTCAGGATCTCCTTGTAGGGTCTGTAAACACCCGAGGAAACAACCTCTAGATCGCACTTAAAGAAGTCTTCTACAGCTTCTCTCGACAAGTACTTCTCAATAAAGCTACTAATACTACTAGTCCAGTCTACGAGCGTCCCGTAGAGGTCAAATATTACGTGGATACCGCTCAATACCCCCCGCCTCTCTTAGTCTGAGCGACTCTCACGCAGGCTAAAAACTGCGATCTCAGGACCTCGCTCACGAGTTTGAAGTCTACTCTGCTAGCAACGTCTACTAGTAGTTCACCTCTACTATAAGAGACTCTCTCCACTCTCCCCCCGAGCCACTCCACAATTCTCCTCACAGCCTCGTAGTCTACTACTCGAGGCTTCTCGGGGGCGTCTATACCCATTAGAGACATTTTCCAACAAGAGACTCCGTGCGTGTAGAGATTCGCCATGCAAGCTGATGGGAAGAAGAGTAGTCCCTTACGCCTAGCGTAGTTGGCTACTTGAGACTTAATGTCACTAGTGTACACGTCGTACTGTACACCACTACGCATTTTCTCAAGTGGAATTTTCACTCTCCTTAGAATAAGTGAAGTGTCTAAGCCCGCTTCTCGAAGCTCTTCTACTATTCTCCGCGTGACTCTCAAAGTACCCGCTACTACGCCTACTGCTCCGCACTCAGCCGCTAGGTCAATTATCTCCGCGTACTCTTTCTCCGTCAAGCCCGGAATTATGGGTCTCAGAAAAAGAAACGGCTTTAACCCCACCTCTCGGAGGTTCTTAATGCTCTCAAGTCTCTTCTCAGGGCTCGGCGCGTAGGGCTCAAGAGCCCTGCTCTCATTGAGGCTCACAATTGTCACTAGAGGCGATACTCTCCCGGAACTTATGACTGCGAGTTTTTCGCAGAGGTGTCTACTGAGATACGATTTAGTTGAGAACTGTACTGGATTAGAGAGGTACTTGTAAAACGCCTCAATGTACTCTACTGTCTTCTCTACGACTGCCGGGTGAAAGGGCTCGGAGACGCTACCTATCGCTATGTACGTTCCGCGGAGACCCGGAATAAAGTACTTGTTTACTAGTAGCGCGTAGACTAATTGGAGCCCGCTGAGAGGATACGGCTTAACCTCTCTCTTAAACCCCATGTCGTAGATGTAGCAGTATTTACACTGATACACACAGCCTATAGCTGTGTGTACTGTTACTCCACAGGGTCTAGGAGGTCTCTTAGCGTGGGGGTCTCTCTCAGCGCGCTCCCTCTCCTCCACGCTGAGCTTAGACCCCACTAGCTCACTAAGTCTCTTCTTCTCTTCTAGCACACTCCTAACAGTATCTAACAAAGCAGACACGAGTTCACAGACCCCTCGCAACTAATTTAAAGAGCTACTAGGAGTAATTTATTCAGGGATGAAGAAGAGCTGGCGAAGCGATTAGTGAGCGCGTGCATCTCCTCACTGACTACTGAGTCAGTCCTAGAGAGCCACTCACCCGAGAGGTTGCTTGCGGCGTTCTAGGCCGCCCTCGGGCACCTCACGGCGCAGTGCCGAGCCGCGCACTCTGGTCTCTCGGAACTCGGCAACCACCACGCAGTCGCTAATTGCATGGCGGTCTACGAGCCCCCATTAAAACCCCGAAAAGACCCAAACAACTCTAACTCGCCCTGTTAACAGAAACCTAGTACTACACGAGTAGATTAGCGCTCTGCGCTTTAATGATTAAAAGACCGGGCCTATTATATAGTTATTTATAGTACTAGTGTGGTTTTACGAGTACGTAGCTGTGCGGGGGTGCCCGAGCCTGGTCAAAGGGGTCGGGCTCAGGACCCGATGGCGTAGGCCTGCGTGGGTTCAAATCCCACCCCCCGCACTAATACTCATTTATTCCTAACTGATTCTACTACTAACTGGTGTGTACAGAATGAAGCTCTACGAGTATGAGAGTAAGGAGATCGCTAGACGCTACGGTATTCCAGTGCCACGTGGTAGAGTTGTCGAGAATCCTGAAGATGCGAAGAGAGTTGCCGGGGAGCTCGGAGCTGTGGTGATTAAAGCTCAAGTTCTCGTTGGTGGCAGGGGACTAGCTGGCGGCGTGAAAGTCGCCGAGACTCCAGAAGACGCCTACAAAGTAGCTGAGAGGCTCTTCTCGAGTACTATTCGCGGAGAGAGAGTAGAAAAGGTGCTAGTTGAGGAGAAAGTGTGTATTAGTAGAGAGCTCTACTTATCACTAACAGTTGACAGGGCTTCTCGTAGACCAGTATACTTAGTCTCTGAGATGGGTGGAGTTGAAATAGAGGAGCTGGCTAAGAGGCACCCTGATAAGATACACAGAATATACGTAGACCCGAGCGTGGGGTACATCGATTACATGTCTCGAGAAGCGCTACAAGCACTAAAACTCCCGTGGACTCTCCTACAGGACCTCGCAAACATAATGAAGGCCATGTACAGTATCATGACTGACTACGAGGCGGAGCTCGTAGAGTTCAACCCGCTAGCACTGACGTGCGACAATAGACTGGTAGCTCTAGACGCCAAGATAATTATTGATGATAATAGCCTCTACAGACACCCAGACTTGCAGAAGCTCTACGGAAGAGACCTCACTGAGTACGAGAAGAGGGCTAGAGAACTCGGATTTAACTACGTTGAACTAGACGGCGATATAGGAGTAATTAGTAATGGCGCCGGCTTGACAATGGCTACAATGGACTCGATACTCTACTACGGGGGGAGGCCCGCTAATTTCCTCGATATCGGTGGCGGTGCTCGCAGAGAAAGCGTTAAAGAGGCCGTTAAATTAATGCTTACACACCCGAGAACGCGAGTACTGCTAATTAACATATTTGGAGGAATAACGAGGTGTGATGAAGTAGCACTGGGTATTATTGAGGCCGTGAAGGAGGTCGGCGCTAGGAAACCCATTGTAGTGAGAATGCTGGGAACTAACGAGGAGGAGGGGCGTAGAATACTAAGGGAACACGGTATTGAAGCGTACACTGAAATGGATGACGCTGTAAAAACAGCTGTAGAGCTGGCTAAGAGGTGGTGAGTAGTGGGTATACTCGTGAACTCCTCTACTAGAGTACTAGTTCAGGGCATTACTGGGAGAGAGGGGAGTTTTCACACTAAGTTAATGTTAGAGTACGGGACGAAAATAGTTGCTGGCACTTCGCCTGGTAAGGGTGGTAGCTACGTTCACGGAGTCCCAGTGTATAACACCGTGTACGAGGCTGTGAGAGAGCAGGGTCCAGTGGACGCCTCAATAGTCTTTGTGCCAGCTAGGTCTGCGAGCGACGCTGTGTACGAGGCTATAGATCACGGCGTGAAAGTAGTTGTCGTCATAACTGAGGGCATACCACTACACGACGAAATCAAATTCGTTAACTACGCTAGGAGTAGAGGTGTTAATATCGTTGGGCCCAATACGCCGGGTGTTATGACTGTTGGTGAGTGTAAACTAGGCATTATGCCGGCACACGTATTTAAACGGGGCTCTGTAGGGCTTGTCTCGAGAAGCGGCACTCTCACATATGAAATTGCGAGAGAGCTGAGTAAACACAATTACGGAGTTTCAACTGTAGTAGGCCTCGGAGGAGACCCCATTACGGGACTCGACTTCATAGACGTCTACAAGATGTTTCTCGAAGACAAGGAGACGGAGGCCGTGGTCTTAATAGGCGAGATTGGTGGTGACGCCGAGGAGAGATTTGCGGACTACTACTCTAAGCTATCAGTTAAGAAGCCAGTAGTAGCCTACATAGCCGGTAGAACAGCTCCGCCAGGCAAGCGCATGGGGCACGCCGGCGCAATAATATCAATGGGTATGGGAGACTACAAGTCTAAGAGAAGTAGTCTCGAGAGCGCCGGCATACCAGTAGCCGAGACACCCTCACAAGTACCACTACTACTAAGAGAAGTCCTCAGAAAGTAGTTTTTTACCTCACTACTCTTAACCATAAACTGTGTAGTAGTGTGTCTAGGTGTTAATTGTGAGTGTACTCGACAAAATAGGTCCTGGTGAAAAAGCGCCTGAAGAGGTAAATGTACTAGTCGAGATACCAATTAATAGTGGTGTCAAGTACGAGATCGACAAGGAGACTGGGGTTTTATTTGTCGACAGAATACTCTACACGTCAATGGTCTACCCGTTTAATTACGGCTTTATACCCGGGACTCTCGAAGAAGACGGCGACCCAGTAGACGTGCTAGTAGTCTCTTACGACCCCCTCATACCCGGCTGTGTTATTAAAGTTAAGCCTATAGGTGTACTAGAGACCGAGGACGAGAAGGGGTTCGATGCAAAAGTAGTTGCCGTACCAGCTGATAAAATAGACCCGAGATTTCAGAATATAAGAGACGTAAAAGACCTCCCCGAGGCTATTAGGCAGAGAATAGAGCACTTCTTCGCGCACTATAAAGAGCTCGAAAAGGGTAAGTGGGTTAGAGTTCTCGGCTGGAAAGGCAGAGACGCAGCACTGGAGAAAATTAAGCGCGCTATTGAGAG
>JAJHQY010000068.1 GCA_020833085.1 Desulfurococcaceae archaeon | reverse complement strand
ATGGGTGTTGAATTAGAGTTCTTTGTTTTCAGAGATATAAGTGTTAATTACAGTTCCCCGTTGTCACTTAATTATGTGATTAAACCAATCGATAAGTGTGTTAAAGGAGTTTTCACAGGTTATCACGCTACAAGCAGTACTCTGGACTCTTATAGGGGTAGCCTAGTTGAGACGCTGTCAAATTACTTCTACATAAATGTGAAGTGTCACCACCACGAGGTTGCATCTAGTCAAGTAGAGCTCTCACTAGAGCCTAATACACCACTAGGACTGGCTGATGCTGTACAGACAGCTAAGTATGTAGCTAAAAAATTAGCTGAATTAAGAGGTTTAAAAACCTCTTTTGCACCGAAGCCAATACCAGGTGAAAACGGGTCTGGATTACACGTACACATTAGCTTGTGGAGAGGACCTGAGAACGTATTCTATGATCCCAGTGATAAGCTAGGTTTAAGTCAAGTAGCACGGTATTTCATAGGCGGGATTTTACACCACGCTAGAGCACTCTCAGCTCTAGTATCACCCTCAGTAAATAGCTACAGGAGGCTAATACCCGGCTATGAAGCCCCCGTGTACATATTCTGGGGCTTTAAAAACAGAAGCACTTGTATTAGAGTACCATTACAAATAACGCCCACTTCTACTAGAGTAGAGTTTAGACCCCCTGACTCAACGGCAAATCCCTACTTAGCCCTCTCCGCCGTGTTAATGGCTGGTCTAGACGGTGTGAAAAAGGCTATTGACCCCGGAGACCCCCTAGACACCTCTGCTTACAGTATAACTAGAGTTCCTAGAGAGAGGAGATTACCGGTTTCACTATTAGAGGCCCTTGAAGAGCTAGAATCAGATAGTGATTTTCTAAAACCAGTCTTTCCACGTGAACTACTAGAAAAGTACATTGAAACAAAGAGAGCAGAATACCTTGAAATATCCCAGTACTCCTCACCGATTGAACTAGCAGTATACAGTTAATCTCAAACCGCACTTTAATAACTACTCCTATTACACTAGCTCACAAAAACACGTACACTACATGCAATTAGTCGAAAGATCACCTCGAATTCCACTTTTAACTGTGAGCTGGATTTTAAATGCATGGTGTTAGACAGAAAACTAAGGATTTTTCTGTCTAACACACTTTTCAACGTAATCTAACCCGGTAAACACTCACTTATATTCATCTACGTGATTAACGCGTGTTCAGGGTGCGAATAGCGTGTAAATAGAGTCTTAATATCACTTAGCTGTAATCAGTGTAGATGCGAATACAGGTCTTAAGTAGTTACTTGTGGTTGAGCGACTTACTAATTATTTACTGTAGAAATCGCACACGGGGATTACTTGTTTTCGCGGGACTTAATAGGAGTTGTATTTACTGTTATTTATGGTGGTCTCTGTGACTAGGAAAATCTCTTTTTCAACGAGAGGTTTCACTAAGACCTTACCCTACGCTATTGTAGTGTTACTCCTACTTTCGCAGTTTATCACTATTCTCGTGTTGAGAAGTGAAAACGCGTCATTAAAGAGGGAGAATAGTCAGTTATCACTAAATCTCACGATGCTGTCTGCGAGAGAGCGTTCATTATCGGATCTTGTGAATGATCTCTTGGAGGCGAATAAGAAGTTAAGCGAGGAGAACACGGTGCTTAGAAGTAAACTCGATGAGTTACTGAGTATTGACCCCTACATGGAGATCGCTAGGTTAAACGCCTCTCTCAGCGACTTGAGATTTAAATACGACATACTCTACGAGAGCTATTTAGAAGTTCTATGGGCTAATAGAAACCTCAGTAGAGTCATAGAGGACTTCACGGGTAAAGTCATATTACCCAGTAACTTAACTCTCGTAGACCTCGGTACTCTGTACAGACTATTAAAGTTCAATTACAGTGAAGAAATGAGAGAGTACGTATATCGTATAACTGAAGGGTGGAATGGTAGTGAAGAAGACTTCACAGTAGACCTCTACAAGATAGCTGTAACGTGGCGGAGAGACTTCAAGTACGACGATAACTGTAGACCCTGTATTGACCTACTAATAGTAAACCCCGCACTGGAGTCTAGTAGGACTCCGAGAGGCGATAGGTATACTAGAAGTGCTTACTTCGAGCTCAAAAATTCCACTTTCTGCGGGGCTATTGCGGAGGTTATCTTCAAGTACAAGTGCGGTATATGCTACCACTTCTCTCTAGTACTACTCAGCCTCTACTACGCGTACTTCGACATAGCTGGGAGGTACCTGCCGAGCGCACTGCTAGTTATAAGTATAGGGGAAACAAGGTCTCTCCACACTGCTGTAATTGTCAAGTTGACCAGTGACCTTGTGGCGATTATTGATTGGGAACCTGTTACGAGTACTAATGGGAGAGTAGTATTCCTGCCAGTTAGAGAGGCGAAGAGAGCTCACGAATATTACTGGAAGATCAGTGTAGAGTACATTCTCGCGACGTGGAGGTCTAGAGGCGAGCCTCACATAACTAGATACTTCCAGTCAGACGAGGACTTCTATAACTGGGTAATTAGCGAATTCAACTAAACACCCACGTGGTGCACATCTATTACGCTCACTCTATTTTAAGTACAAATCGTAGTGTTAAAGTGGTGTTCTTGAGTGAGAAGTAGTCATGTTGGTAGTTTTCCACTAGACTACAGCCTGGTTAATATTGAGAGAGTTCTACTGGACTTAAACAGCATTGGGCTAGACGTTCCACCTTTCCCCCAACTGAGAGGATTTGTGGATATTTACCTTGAACCACTAGTTAAAACTGGAGTAGTTGTTTCCGAGAGGGGCTTTTACTATAGCACACTCAGCGACCTCTACTCGTGGCGTGGAGAAGTAAGCGTAGTAGAAGCCGAGTACGCTGCTAAGTTTACACGTGAGCGTAAACTGAGATTTAAGGGTCTTAGAGCACCGGTAACAGGCCCATTCACGCTGGCCTCGCGCGTGTACGTCTCGAGAGATTCCACCGACCTATCAAACACTATGCTAGCTAGGCGCGAAGCCGTAGAGGGGTTCTTTAAGGATTACGTTTCCCGGTTCGCAGAGTACGTGAGTAGACTGGGCTACGCGGTTTTATTTCTGGATGAGCCCGTGC
>JAJHQY010000069.1 GCA_020833085.1 Desulfurococcaceae archaeon | reverse complement strand
GCTCTCTACGTCTTTGCTCTAGTTCTATCTGTATACACTGCCGTCAATGCTGTGTACATGAGATTTACTGGGAGAGAGCCTGGTGTGGCCATTTTGATACCCGGAGTAAACGTGACGGGAGTAGATCTGGTAATGGTTCTAGTAGCTGTGTGTATAGCCGCTTTTATACACGAGTACATGCACGCTAAAGTCGCCGCGTCGAGTAATATTGCTATGCGGGGGTTTGGAGTCGTAGTAGCACTAGTAATCCCTATAGCCTTTGTGGAGGTTGACGAGAACTCGTTTGAGCAAGCTACTAAGTCCAGTAGAGTCAAAGTCCTCGTGGCCGGTGTGGCTGGAAACATTATACTGTACTTCGCCGCGCTACTACTACTTCTCTGTTTAACACAGAGTACAGGAGTACTAGTAACGAGTGTTTATAGTGGAAGTCTCGCTGAGGAGTATGGCATTAAGCCGTATGATGTGATCTTGGCTGTGAACGAGACGAGAGTAGTGTCTATTAGTACTATAAGAGAGTACATGTCGCTACCCGAGAACACTACTTTAAAGCTCACAGTGTGGAGACACGGTACTGGATACTTGAACATTACACTACTTAAGCCCGCGAATGTAACTCTACTCGGAGTAGCCGTCTCAGTTCCACCTAGACTTGAACTAGCCTCTATTCTCACACCGCAGCTAGCACTGTACATAGTGATCTTTGCCACGTGGCTCTCTATTGTGAATTTCAGTTTAGTACTCGTCAACGCACTACCACTATACGTCACAGATGGAGGCAGAATAGCCAGTATAGTTCTAGGCGAGAAAATAGGCAGAGTAGTTAATGGTCTCGGAGTACTACTACTCGTACTGTTAATAGCATCCAGTAGAGTGTGGTAATGAAAAAAGTGTTGAAGTCTCAGAGAGATCTACTTCTAGATATCCAGCTTCCTGCCTAGTTTACGGGCTATTTTAATTAACATGTCTTTGACCATTGCTTCAAATGTCCACTCCGGGCTCCAACCCCACTCCTCTCTAGCAACACTATCATCGAGGCTTCTAGGCCACGAGTCTGCTATTGCTTGTCTAAAGTCTGGCTTGTACTCTACTCTAAACTCTGGTATGTACTTTTTAATCTCTTCTTCTAGCTGTTTAGGCGTGAAGCTAAAAGCCGCTACATTGTAGCCCACAAAGAGTTTTAATTTAGCCTTATTGGCGCTCATTAGCTGAATAACGGACTTTATAGCGTCGGGCATGTACATCATTG
This sequence comes from Desulfurococcaceae archaeon, assembly GCA_020833085.1. The sequence goes on along the minus strand of JAJHQY010000069.1, from coordinate 1,849 downwards.
GTAGCTCTGTGTCTTCTCTTAAGTAGCACGTGTAGGGCTTGCCCTCAACAGCGTAGTAGAACATCTCTACTGCGTAGTCCGTTGTCCCGCCTCCAGGTAGAGCTTCACTACTAATTATGCCAGGCCACCTCACGCCTCTAATGTCGAGGTCGTACTTGTACACGTAATACCTAGCCAAGAGCTCTCCCGCGTATTTAGTAATACCGTACATTGTTATGGGCTCTATAATTGTGTGTTGAGGCGTCTTGTACTTAGGTGTTGTAGGGCCAAACACAGCTATAGTACTAGGCCAGAAAACCCTAAACCTGTACTCCCTAGCCAACTCGAGTACATTGTAGTGTCCAATCATGTTTACTTTCCACGCTAACTGTGGGTTCTTCTCGCCAGCCGCTGATAGCACCGCCGCTAAGTTGTAGACCTCGTCGAAGTCGTACTTCTTAATCACAGCTTCAAGAGACTCTCTACTAGTCACGTCTACGTACTCAACAGGGCCCTCTAGTAGAACTCCTGTGGGCTGTTTACTGTGATATCCAGCTACTACGTTATCAGCTCCGTAGAGCTTCCTGAGGGCGGGGACTAGCTCGTAACCTATTTGTCCAGTCGCGCCTATAACTAGTGCGCGTGTCAATAGAGACCTCCTCTATATTATTCCGAGTTTCTTGCCCCACTTCTCGTAGGCTGCGAGAGCTTTGTTCAAGTCTTCTTTAGTGTGATCGGCGTTTACCTGGTTCCTAATTCTTTCAGTACCTCTAGGCACCATTGGGTACACTATAGGCACGACGAAGATGCCCTCCTCGAACAGCGCTTTTGCTAGTTCACGCGTCTTCTTCGTGTCGCCCACTATTACTGGTATTATTGGCGTCTGGCTCTTACCAGTGTTGAAGCCCATAGCTTGTAGCTCCTTCCTGAAGTACTCGGCATTCGCGTGTAATCTCCTAATACGCTCTTTGCCCTCGGGGCTCATGACGATCTCTATAGCCTTAATGTTCGCTGCGATAACAGCTGGCGGCGGTCCTGTGCTCAGCAACCATGTTCTCGCCCTGTTCCTAATGTACTCGATTATTTCTCTATCAGAGCCTATCATGCCCCCACTAGAGCCTAGAGCCTTGGAGAAAGTCCCCATATGTATGTCTACTTTGTCTTCTACTCCGAAGTGAGCTGGCGTGCCGTGCCCATCTCCGAGTACTCCGTCTCCGTGCGCGTCGTCAACGTAGAGTATGGCGTTAAACTCCTCAGCTAGTTTAGCTATGTCTCTCAGTGGCGCTATGTCTCCATCCATAGAGAACACTGCGTCGGTTACTATTAGCACCTTGTTGTACTTATCCCTGTTCTTTCTCAATTTATCTTCGAGGTCTGCCACGTCGCAGTGGTTGTAAATTATCTTCTCGGCTCTTGAAAGCCTTATACCATCAATAATACTGCCGTGATTCAACTGGTCTGAGAGTATGAGGTCTCCCTGCTCTACGAGAGCCGGTATTGTCCCGGCATTAGCCGCGAAACCCGTGGGGAAGAATAGCCCTGCCTCTGTCTTCTTGAACTCCGCTATTTTCTTCTCCAGTTCAGCTAAGATCTCGTGGTAGCCAGCAATAGCCCACACTGCTCCAGGACCCCACCCGTACTTCTCCATAGCTTCAATAGCCGCCTGCTTCAGCCTGGGGTCGTTAGCGAGGTTTAAGTAGTTGTTTGAAGCGAGAACAATTACTTCTTTACCCTCAACTACGGCTCTAGGCCCGGCTGGGCTTAGGAGTTTCTTAATCTCCCAGTACTCCCCCCTTTCGTAGAGCTCGCGTAATTTACTCGCATAGTATTCTCTGACTTGTTTCTTAGCCAAATCTCAACACCAGAGAAC
>JAJHQY010000067.1 GCA_020833085.1 Desulfurococcaceae archaeon | reverse complement strand
TAGACAAGTATAGAGCACTCGAGAGAAAAACCTACGCACAGAGCTTAGTCTACATTAAAGACACAGTTTACGGAGTGAGCACGGGTGAGGGTGTTAAGAGGGTGCTCGGGGAGTGGGAGTACTCTGTGAACAGAATACTCTGGCTTGACAGGTACTACTTTACACTCAGTTTCATAACAGCCCTCTTCTCTACAAGCACCCTGGCATTAATGGCGAGTAGAGAAGTGGTAGAGGGCAAATTGAGTATTGGAGGACTCTCAGGACTAATCTATGCGTCTATAACAGCACACTTTGGCATGCTTAACGCGATGTGGGCTCTCTGCATACAGGGTCAAACAGTAACAGCACTCAGGAGAATACTAGACTACATGCAAACCAAGGAGACTAGCGCTGAGGCAGTGCAATTAGTAGTAGCTGTTAAGTAGATAAGAGCTGTTTAAGCTCCATCAGCTTATCTAGAACACCCTTCTCTCTACAGGTGTCTTCGAGGTAGCTCCAATCTAGCCTACTACTCCACACGTAGAGCAACCACAGTGCCTTATCTCTATCCTCCGTGGAACCCCGGTACTTCCAGCCCTCAAGGTACACCGCTACTAAATCCTCAACTGGGTCTAAGTACACGTAGAACTCCTCAACAAGCACTCTCACAGGGCTTCTCTTTCTACTGTAAACTGTGGAGACGATATCTATTGATTTAAGTGAGAGAACATCATATAGTGGCAAGTAGCCGCGACCAATTCTCTCAGAGAACTTCTCCATGAACTCCTCGACAACTCTACTAGAACCCTCAACGATAATGTCTACGTCCATTGTCCTGTAAACCCTACCCGTATACACCTCAACTGCAAAGCCACCTGTAACTATAATTCTGCCGAGACCGCGCTCCTCGAGGAAGCTATTAAGCCACCCGGTAAACAAGAGGTATCTCTTAGTCTCCTCGCTAATACTGACTAGCCTCGGGAGGATCTTATCCTCGAAGACACGTAGCATCTCGGAAACTACTTTACTAGCTTCAGTACCCTCTTCTCTCCACACCACTCAATCACCACAATATAGGCATCAACGAGCTGCTTAGCTAGCTGTGCTAATTTAAGAGTCTCTGTTATGCTCCTCCTCGTAGTTCTATATCTCCCACGTGTCGTATAGGCTATTTTAAAGGCTTCTCTAATCCTCCGGTTCAAAACCATAACCCTCTAGTCTAGAAGGCATGTGTTAACAGTAATATTTATACTCGTTACGCGATCACGTTGATCAAGCTCTCAGCACCACTACTCTTCTCCTAAATCAATAAATGACGTAGCATATGTGGGTTCATCGAAGAATCCTGTACGTGGTCTTTTCACAGTGTTCTCAAGGGAAAAATTTATAATTTTGATCCTCCTAGATAAACGCGAGGTGTAAAAACACTATGTCTACTCAGTATACGTCTTCAACACAGCCTTCTAGCAGAGACCTCGTCTGGTATGGCTTAAAGAGACTAGAAACAACAGCGTTACTGCATATTATAGGGGCCGTTCTAGCTGTGATAGCGTCAATTGCCCTCTTTGCTACTCTGCCATTTTATGGTGCAGCTTCACCTGAAATAGCCTACAAGGGACAGGCTCCGAGTGTCGCGGCAAGTTTAGCGTGGCTTATCATTGCAGTATTATTTATCGCGCTAACAAGCTTTATCTTCTTAATGCCGGCTCTAAGCTACTTTACTATGTGGAAACCCGGAGAGTTTACAGAGTCATCTAGACTCATGAAACTAGGATTCCTGATCGGGTCAATAATACTACTAGTAGCACTCTTAGTAATAGCAATTATTAACGCCATTAACACCCCAGATATTATAAAGGAATATAATTCGAGAGAAGCGCTTGCAAAGGGCTTAATATGGCCGATCATACTGGGATTAATTGGAAGCATCATATTCTTCGCTGGATGGATCGGATCATTTCTATTTCTAAATAAGCTCAAAGAACTCTTCAACGCGCCTGTGTTCTCAAAGCTAGGTATAGCAGTATTAATATACGGAGTTGTATTCGTTATACTCAAAGCAAGTCTTCTCGTAGCTTACTACGGGTACACTGTAGCCGAATCTTTTATCGTATTTGCCCTTCAACCAGTACTGGGACTCGCACTACTAATGGCTATTCTCGGCGTAGTAGCGTGGACACTGATCTACACTGAAGTACTAATACTTGAGAAGAAAATCCTCTCAGGAACACTACAACTATAGTGAAATTCACCTAGTAGTAAAACACTAAGTTTTTTACCTCACAACTACTCTTCCCCATATTTATCAGGTAATACTAAGCCGGTGAGACAGTAAACATCTCGCATAGAACTTCACACGCTTAGTGAACACTGCAATAACCTAGTAGAGCCATATGCTAGTTTAAGACCTCTCATTGATCAATAAGGCATATAAGTGTTGAGTGTTATCACACTCTGTGAGGTGATAAAAATGCAAACTAAATTCCCCGTGATAGCACTACTAACACTATTACTCCTACTAGTTCCAGTATTTACTGCTGAAACACCACAACCCATTTACAAAGTTGGTGACTACTTCACATATAAGGCAAAAGGTACTACAACAAGTCAAAATGGAACTTGCACTATTGAATTAAATTTGAAAATAGTAGTAACGAGAATAGAGTATCCTTACGTGAACTACAATATTACTTATACAAATATAAAGACAAGTGGAAATTGCCCACCTGAATTAATACCCTCAGAGGGCTACACAACCACTGGTCTTAGTAGAATAGATGTTAAGCCTGAGGGACCATATCTATACTTCTTCGTTGACCCATCATATAGTGGCGACTACAGTAATTCAACTGAGATGTGGGGTGTAAAAAAGACAGCTACAGCTAAGTACAAGAATGGAGTACTCATAAGTGGAACAATGGAGTACGAGAGCTCAATGGAAAAAAGCTCTATTAGCATAGAGCTAGTTGAGACTAGCATACCTGGTCTAATTACTTCGTGGTGGAGCTGGATTATAATTGGCGCTGTTGTAGCCGCAGTAGTAGTAATTCTGTTAGTTCTAGTCTTAAAGAAGCTGAGAAAACCAATACAGCCAACACCAGTACCGCCTCCAACTCCACCGCCTATAACTCCGCAGTCAACGCAATAAACTATACC
>JAJHQY010000066.1 GCA_020833085.1 Desulfurococcaceae archaeon | reverse complement strand
CTACACTCGTCAAAATACCTCTTAAACAGTACTAGGCTTAAACCTACCAGTAGGACTAGTAGTAGTGCTGAAAGTGGTAGTGCTTTGAGGAGAAAGTCTCTCACAGTCAATTTAGCGTTAAATGCTAGGTACACGCCAATAGGGTTGCCTACGGGGAGTGCTAGACTACCGGTATTCGTGGCGAGAACTCCGAGTATAATTAGCGGCGCGAGGTTGACTACTCCGAGCTTTCCTAGTTCGAGTATAAACATTGCAATGTAAACTACGCTCGTGGCCTCGTCGAGTATCATGGCTAAGAGCCACGCCATGAACATTAGCACGGCGAAGAGAGCTCTGAAAGAGCCCCTGGTAAAGTGCACCAGCTCTATCAGCATGAACTCGAAGACTCCAAGACTTCTGAGTATGTAAGCCAGCGTCATGCTCCCCGCTAAGAATAGTATGAGCCTCCAGTCGACACTCTCAACAAGCCTACTCTGGGGAATAATAGCCGTTATTGCCAGGACTGCAATAGAGAAAAAGGCCGCGTAGTACCTGTACTTAGGGCTTATAATTGTAAGGCCTATTACGAGTAGAAATAGCGTTAACGCTACTACCTGCCTGTAGAGAGCATTACTGCTATTTAAGTCTTCTAAGCCCGTCTCACTACTCCACGATGACAGGATCTCGCGGCCCACGCCCTCCGCGGGGACTTTAATACTAGTCAGTATTACTGCGGAGAGCGCTATTGACACTAGTACTAGCAGCGCTATTTTAATGTACTCCTCCACGCCTAGATCACCAGTTACTAGTGCTACTTCTCCTCCCTACCATTGTAAATAGCTCCGAATTCAAATTCAGTCTAATAAGGTATTTAATGAGAAGTAGACTTCACCGAGAATTAGGGAGTGTATCTTGAGCGAGGAAGTGAGGACTTTTATAGCCATAGAAGTCAAGAGCCCTGAAGTATTGAGGAAGCTTATTGAAGTCCGTGACTACCTTCTCACGTCCAACGCGGAGTTGAAGCCTGTAGAAGACGAGAATATACACTTAACACTCAGATTTATAGGTGAAATATCAGCGAGTCTCGTGAGGGCTATTTGTGCAGAAGTATCTAGTCTGAGAGTAGAGAAGTTTCAAATTCACGTTAAAGGCGTGAGCGCGTTTCCCTCACCTCTCAGGCCGCGAGTAGTGTGGGCTGGTGTCGAGGAGGGCGCTGACAAGTTACGAGAGCTCCACTCACTAGTCGAGGAGAAGTTGCAGAGGCTTGGAATACCACGTGAAAAAGAGGAGTTTGTACCGCACATAACACTAGCTAGAGTGAAAGGTACGAGAAATATTGATAAGCTAGTCAGAATTCTCGGCGAGCTCGTGAACACTGATTTCGGGTATACACTAGTAGACGAAGTGTTTGTTAAGAAGAGCGTGTTAACTCCATCAGGGCCTATTTACAGTAATCTGTGTAGCGTTAAGTTGATCTAAGCCTGCGGTAGTAGGGAAGCGGTAAATGAGCACTCACGCCGAAGTAGAGAGAGCGGTACTGGAGAGAATTAAGCCGAGACCCGAGGAGTACGAGAAGCTCTTCTCGGCTTTCGAGGTCTTAAAAAGCACTATATACAGAGTTCTCAGTGAAAAGGGGCTAGAAGCAGAGGTCACACTACAGGGCAGTGTAGCACACGACACTTGGCTTTCCGGTGACAGAGACTTAGACGTGTTTGTGCTATTTCCAAGTAGCTGGAGTAGGAGGGACTTAGAGCTAAAGGCTCTCCCCGCGCTAATAGAAGCGGCTAGTAGGGTTGGAGTATACGAGCTGAGATACGCTGAGCACCCTTATGTTCACGTTAAAGTCGAAGACGTCGAGGCGGACATAGTCCCCGGACTCAGACTCGAAAACCCAGCACAGGCTAAGACCGCTGTTGACAGAACTCCCTTTCACACGCAGTACGTAAACTCGAGACTCACTAGTGAAATGAGAGATCAGGTGAGGCTGTTAAAGAAGTTCATGAAGGCAATTGGGGTCTACGGCGCAGAGATCAGGGTTAGGGGGTTTAGCGGGTATCTGGCAGAGCTACTGGTAATTACCTACGGTAGCTTTAGAGGCGTGCTCGAAGCGGCCTCTAAGTGGAGACCGCCAGTATACGTAGACACGATTGGGGGCCTCTCGGAGGAGTACAAGAAGAGACTGAGGGAAAAGTACCCGGACTCGGTTCTGTACGTGCCGGACCCTGTTGACCCAATGAGGAACACTGCGGCGGCTGTATCGCTCAAGAGCCTGGCCACGTTTATTCTAGCCTCGGCGTGTTACTTGAGAAATCCGGGTTTAGAGTTCTTTGAGGATCTCGGAGAGCCGAGCGCGGAGAGCGCCTTCGAGGCGCTGAGAGGCAGGTGTATTGTCGCGGTGGAGTACTACTTGAGAGAGGCTCTACCACCAGACGTTATATGGGGTGAGGCTCTGAGAGTCTCTTCTAGACTGGCGAGTCTACTAGAAGTGCTTGGATTTAGAGTTATTGACCACAGCGCGTGGACTAATGAGAGAGACAAAGCAGTAGTACTAGTTGAACTCGAGTACTGCGATTTACCACTATACAAGCACTACAAGGGGCCCTGTATAGTCCACGAGTGGAGTAGAATTCAGAGCTTTATTGAAAAGCACTTTAAGAAGGGCTTTGGGCCGTGGATTACGAGTGAGGGGTGCCTGGACTCGCTTAGTAGGCGCTCTGAGAGGAGCGTAGTAGAGGTAGTTGAGTCGAGGTGGCTGGAGTTTACTGTAGCCCCTCACTTGAGAACAAGTAAGCCCGTTGTGAGAGTCCTAGACGAGGAGCTTGCGAAGAGCCTTATTAGCGAGGGTGCTGGTAAGTGGCTCTGGAATTTCCTAGTGAAGACGCCGCGCTGGATGGAGAAGTGCATTTCTTAAAGCTCGAGGACTTGTACGTTAAGAGGGCTCTCTGCTACCCTAATTACGAGTGCCCTGACTACTCGAGGAGGCTTCGAAGTCTCGTAGAAGACGGCTTTATATACCTCTTAGAGACCGGGAGCTCTGTTCTCGGCACTCGCTTTCTCGGTAAGGGCTACTCAGCAGTAGTAGTTGTGGCGAGAAATGCCAAGTACGGTATTGGCGCGCTGAAGATTCTGAGGAGTGATAGTCGAAGACGCGATCTCCTGGGAGAGGCGGAG
>JAJHQY010000065.1 GCA_020833085.1 Desulfurococcaceae archaeon | reverse complement strand
AGTGCTGTCAACTTATGCTGAGGCCTGCTACTCGGGGAGTAATGCGTACCTCACGTTGACACTTAAACATGAGAGGGGGTTACCAGTAGTACTAGAGAGAGTAGAGGTTTACAGTGAGAGAGGTGTAGTAACGTTAACTCCTAGTCTAAGCCCACTAGGTATTCAAGTAGTGTTTGATGGGTTTAATAGGAGACTTGGACCCGGGCAAGTAGGGGTAGTCAGAGTAGTCTTTCCACTAGAGTACTTTAAGCTAGACAGAGAGTACAGTGGAATAGTATTCTTCGACGCGGGAAACACAGTATTCACGTTTCAACTAGTAGAGTGCACAGCACCGGGGATAACAACTATACTGAGAGCTAAACTAGTAGACTTAAATAACATAGCGAGAAATGGAACAGTAACAGCTATAGGAAAACTCAGAGTAGTAACTATAGAGCGATCACCAGAATCACAGAGAAACATACTATACTACGACGCCTTCGACACAGACCCGTTCACAACTGGAAGAGTAGTTAATTTAACATGTAGTGGAAACTGGACATGGGATCCCGTGGAAAAAGCTGTACGTTTTCAACTATATGATGAGAGAAAATGGGAACGCCCATCAGTTTATGGGGGAGAGTGTCTATTAGAATTTCAAAACTCAGCCTCGCCGCTAAACGGAACAATTTACGCGTCTACAATTATAAAGTTCATTGATGGTGAAGGATGGGCGGAAATAGCACTAGTTCAAAACGAATCAGCCCTTTATACGCTAGGTATATTTATGGATCAAGAGGCTAAGGGGAATACAAGTCGTGGTTACGAGATATGGAGGTTTTTAGAAAAAGAGAAGGAAAAGTGGAAATGGTTAGCTCGGCAATTAGACCCCTCCTTGAGCTATAATGTAACTTACCATATTGTGGCATCTTATACTTATGGTGAGGGTCTTTTAGCGATATATGTTAATAGCACGGATCCTAAGGTTACAACAGTAAATAAGTCTATAATACCCCTGCGGGTTGGCTTAATTGGCACTTACCCTTCAGAAGCGCATGTAAGACCCGCGAATGCAAAACCTTTGAAAGTGTACTTCTATAATCTCGTGATCACTGTTAACGCTCCTCCCTGGTTTACTAATATTACTGGTGTTCCAGTTGGCTGGAGGGTTGTCTTGAAGAACTCTACTGGTAGTGTAGTTGCGAGTGGGGTTTCTACTAATGGGACTGTTGCTTTGAGTATGTGGAATTACCTAATAGTGCCAAATGGGACTATAGAGGTTTATGATGAAAATGGCAATTTAGTTGTTACTAGGACATTTGACTATGTTGTTGGTGGCGAGATATATGAGCTCAGAGTTTACGGGGAGTTTAATGCCTTAACGGTTGGAATTGGATCCTCTAGCAGAATACTAGTTTACAATATCTCTAATATAGAAAACCCGGTACTCATAACTACAATTGATACTAGTACATTAATTAATGGCTCTGCCGACATCGCAGTAGCCTCAGGCTACCTATATCTCTTAAATATGAGTGGTGTGTTTAGATATGACTTCACGCTGGGAGTGTGGGGGAATGTTACAAGTGCGTGTAGAGCCACTGGTGTTGGCGCTAGAATTGAAGCCGTAAAAGACGCTCTCGTAGTCATACCTGGCTCGGGTAATAGTAGCTTATGCCTCTACAATTTAACAGCAAGAGAGGTGAAAACTATACTGTTAACCACGGCTAATATTACAGAGTTCACTTCTACGGCTGTTTACGGTGAGCTCCTCTATATCTCCCTGGTTAACAGCACTACTGGGTTACCGGTAATAGTAGTTTACAGAGTTAGTAATAGTACAGCTAATCTAGTAGGCTACTACAGTATTACCGGCTACAGGCTCACGGGATTAGCACATGATGGCCAGAGCAGACTATTCTTTATACACGAGTATGGTGGAGTATACGAGTTAGACACATCTACCGGGGCTTTAAGGCTACTACCAATACTACTCCCATTTACACCACGGGGCTTCGGAGATAGACTAGAGTACTATAGTGGATACCTTGTCTTTGTGCGCGGAGATGAGACGACAGAACTGTATTTGATACAACTAGGTACATGAACACTTGAATACATTTACACTAGTTCATATCCGTGTAGCTAGTGCTATAAAAGGGTATTTTAACCCGTTTCAAGCTCTACTTTTAAATCAGGGTGTTGGACAAGATGTCCAAGCTGATTTATAAGTCAATACTGCTACTATTGATGTTAGCACTACTAACTCCGAGTATACTAATCGCTGAAGCGCCAATTGTAGTCACTGATGCTCTTGGCAGGCGTATTGAGATCTCAGGAGTGCCTAAACGCGTTGTCTCACTTGCACCCTCAATAACAGAGATCCTCGCGGCTCTTGATCTCCTGGACTACGTTGTGGGGGCTGATAGCTTCTCACTACAGGACTGGTATTTGAATACTAGTAGTAGACTCCGCGAGCGCGGAGTAGTTGACGTGGGTGGCTACTGGTGGAGTGTTGTGAGAGTTGAGGCGATCTTAAAGTTAAACCCAGATGTAGTTCTAGCTGATGCTGGTGCTCACAGACCGCTACTCGAGACTTTTAACTCCTACAACTTAACAGTACTTTACCTGCAGGGTGGATCGGCTAGGAGTATTAACGACGTCCTCAGTGATATATACACTATTGGAGTAGTATTTAATAGGACCAGCGAGGCGGAAGAGCTAATTAACCGTGTTCTCAGAGCACTAGATGAGGGTAGAACACTACTAGAGCCCTATAGGGGCATTAGAGTACTCGTGGTATTAGACTTCTGGCAGGGTATATGGGTTGCTGGTAGAGCAACATTTATTGATGATGTGATCTCTAGGCTTGGCTTAGTAAACGCCGCTACAACTATTGGCTGGAGTGCTGTTAGCTTAGAGAATATTTACAAGTGGAGTCCTGATATCATAGTAGTTGCCTGCTCATACGCAACAACTGAGACAGTTAAAGAGGCTGGACTCTACGATCTCGGTAAGCCAGTAGTACTCTTAAATAGCACAGAGATAGACATAGTATCTAGGCCTGGACCACTACTAGTATACGCGCCAGATGTACTTTACAGTGCATTAAAGGGTGGATTAGGTAAGCCTACAGAGACTTTGACGCCAGTAACACAACGTGTAGAGGGCTTAACAGTACAACAAGTAGTGATTGTAGCATTAGTTGTAGGAGTTATAGCGTTTAGCACGGGTTTAATAGTTGGCTTAGTGAGGCGCAGGTCTTGAGTAGTAG
>JAJHQY010000064.1 GCA_020833085.1 Desulfurococcaceae archaeon | reverse complement strand
GCTGGGAGCCCGGTGAGAGCCGTGAAGTCTGTAGTTACTGGTGCCTCTTCGGGTATTGGGAGAGAGCTCGCTAGAATACTGTGTCGTGACGAGAAGAGCGCTGTGCTGGGTGTTGGGAGGAGTGCTGAGAGACTTGCAAGGCTCCGCGAAGAGCTCGGAGACTGCTTCATCCCGGTTCAGGCCGACTTGTCGAAGACTAGTGGAGTGCGTGTTGTTGTCGACGCGGCTAGGAGGTATCTGGGAGAAGTAGACTTGCTCGTGAATAACGCCGGGGCGGGGTTGTACAAGAGGGTAATTGAGCACAGTGAAGAGGAGCTAGTCTCTCTCGTAAACACGAACTTTATTACACCAGTACTCCTCACTAAGGAGCTCCTCGACTATATGAAGTCGGGCTCAGTCGTGGTCTTCGTAATTACTGCGGGTGTGTACGTGTTAATGGAGTCGCTGCCAATTTACGGAGCGGCTAAAGCGGCTCTTCACTACGCTGTTAAAGCCCTGAGGAGAGAGCTCGGAGAGCGGGGAATACATGTGCTCGCGGTGTACCCCGGTCTAGTGAAGACGGAGTTTCACGAGAGAGCGGGGTATAGAGTAGAGAGGGGTCTAGACCCCCGCAGAGTGGCACTAGAGATCATTAGGAGCGTCGAGAGGAGGAGAAGTGAGCTCTACATACCAGGCTACTTGTCGCTGGCTAAGCTACTAGCTCCAGTACTACCAGGGTTTAGAGTACCGCGTTAACACCAGCTCAGAGCTCTTTACGAGAGACAGCTACTTTAGAGGCCGACAGCTTCTCTACCGACTACGCTAATTAAGTAGTCAATACACTCCGCTGTTTTGCAGAACACTCCAATATTACCTAGCTTCACGTTTCTCAGCTTCTCTCTTAAAGCCCTGTACGCCGTGATCATTTCTGCGAGTGTTGGAGCTCTATAGCTGAGTAGCTTGTACTCGGGAAAGAACGCTAAGAGCATTACTGGTATGTCCCTGTCCACGCTGGCCAAGTGCTCGGCGAACCTCTCGATCTGGTCGACTTCCACGAGGCCGGGAATGTAGAGGAGTACTACTTCGAGAATTAGCCCCATGTCGCGTATTAGTGCTGGTAGCTCGAGTACCCACTTATTGCTGGTACCGCAGAGAAAGCGGTAAGTGTCCTCGTAGTACGCCTTCATGTCCAGCCACACGGAGTCCAAGCCGGCCTCGTAGAGCACTTCGAGATTTCTCCGCGTCAGCCCGTAGCCGTTTGTCTCGATGTGGACCCAGATGTCGGGGGCCTCTCTCTTAATTAGCCTAAACGCCTTAGCGTAGAATGCTGGCTGGCAGTAGAGATCTCCACCTGTGAAAGAGACAATGTTCCTCGCCGGCCCATAGCCCTGAGGAGACCACGTGATCTTCTCGGCTGTCAGCTTGCGGGGGCAGTAGGGCCCCGGGACGCCGGTGAGTACGCAGGACCCGCAGTGAGCACACAAGTCCGAGGCGTGCCACATAGTGGCCCTCTCGCGAGGCTCCCAAACAGTGACTAATTCTCTGTACTTCAACACCTCGCCGAGCAAGTCGCGTGGACTGTACCAGTACCCACTCGCCACCTGGGCGAAGTACCAGCTGTGACACTTCAAGCAGTTGTGATTGCAGCTACTCTGATACACTGACAAGTAGTCCTCGGGCCTGGAGAGCACAATGTCGTATATGAGCCTATAGATCTCTCCTTCCCGCACTCTAATACCGGCTCTACAGGGCGCCACTAAGCCACTAGTAGTCTCCGTGAAGCAGTTACAGGCCTCGTAGCCCTGAGCTCTCAGTGTACACCAAGCACTCACAGCGCGACCCCCAGAGGCGACTACACTGTTATTAAGCTCTTAAGGAGTAGTCACAGGTGGAGTGATGAGTGTCACGGGCCTGAGTTACTGATGAGGGCATCCTAGGCTGATGTAGAGTATTTTTCTCTCAAGCACCAACACTCCTACCTCGGTGCCGACTGTGGAGGCGCTCTACGAGAAGGAGAAGCCGGTGCCCCCCTACGTTAGAGTCACTGCGAGTAGTCTGAAGAGGTTTGTTAGAGAGGTGTTCACGGCTCTCGGCGTTAGAGAGGGCGACGCAGAAGTAGTAGCAGACGTCTTAGTGACAGCCGACCTCATGGGGATATCTAGTCACGGCGTGCAGAGAGTTGAGAGGTACGTTGCCGGTATTGAGAGGGGGGCCGTGAACGTGAACGCGGAGATGAGGCTCGTCGTGGACGCGAGCACTGTACTAGTTCTCGACGCCGACAACGGGCTCGGGCAGGTCGCGGCGCTGAGGGCGATGCAGTACGCTATTGCGAGAGCTAGAGAGTTTGGAGTAGGCGTTGTGCTAGTCAGGCGTAGTCACCACTTCGGCATTGCCGGCTACTACGCTCTAAAAGCAGTAGAGCACGGAATGATAGGAGTCGCGATGACTAACTCTGAGCCACTAGTAGCTTACATTGGAACAGTAGAGAGGTATCTCGGCACAAACCCCGTTGCCTTCGCCGCCCCCCGCAAACACCCACCACCACTACTATATGACGGAGCCCTCTCAGTTGTCCCAGTGGGCAAGATAGAGGTCTACAGTAAACTGGGCAGGGAGATCCCCGAGGGCTGGGTTATTAGTGCCAGCGGCGAGATTATGCGGGGAGACGCGAGGAGAGTCTACGAGGCTATTAGAAGGCGCGAGGCGGCTATACTGCCGCTGGGAGGCTACTTAGAGGATTTTGGCGGGCACAAGGGCTCTGGACTAGCACTAGTAGTGGATGTAATCTGCGGCGTTCTCTCCGGCGCTGCGTGGGGATTTCACGTAGGCTACACGACTGTGAGAGACGCTAACGTGGGGCACGCGCTAATAGCGCTAGACATCTCAAAGGTCATGAGGCTCGAGGAGTTCTACGAGAGACTCGAGCAAATGATCTCTGAGATAAAGTCCCTGAAGAAGTCGCCGTGGGCGGAGAACATATGGATTCCCGGCGAGAAAGCCTGGCTCACAATGCAGACGAGACTCAAAATAGGAATACCGATACACCTGAACATACTGGAAAACCTGAGGGAAATCGCGCGCAGAGTAGGCGTGAAGTTCGACGTCGAAATAGTAGAGGAGCGCACTACTACTTGAGACGCGCGCGAGGACTCTAAGCTGTTTTTACACGTTTAAAATGGTATTACAGGAGTAATTAGAATTCTCTCGCCTAGTTCCTAGTAGACTACCTTGAATTAGCTAGTTACTACTGCATAATTCAAGGTACTAGTAATGAGTTAG
>JAJHQY010000063.1 GCA_020833085.1 Desulfurococcaceae archaeon | reverse complement strand
GGTTGTCGTTGTGCAGATAGTTCAAGACGAGGCCTACGTGAGTATTGTGCCCGGTAGTGAGTTTTACAGGAAAATGAAGCCCTACAAGTACCCAATGTACAGGGTCTTTAGGAGTATCGTGGTGGCTCACGAGCCCTACTTAGGCCCTGAAGACGCGGCCTATACTTTCGGCACGCGTATTGGGAGAGAGGCGCAGACGTACGAGGTTGGAGAACTCGTAGTCACGCCTATCGGCGAAGTAGACGCGCACAGCCTCTACCACTTCCTCCGCGGACTATTCGAGGGCGTCGACTCGAGGTTTGAAGTGCAGAAGAGGAGTTACGGGAGAGAAGTACACAAGACTAGAGTAAAACTCCAAGACATGTACCAGTTCGTGCGCTCAAGGCTGGGCGAGCCTCTCATAATTTTCGAGCCCGAGGGCGAGCCCATATCGAAAATAGCTAGCGAGATAGCAGACTTCGTGGTCAACTCTCTGAGGAGGGGTAAGAGAGTGAACATTATGATCGGGGCTAGAGAGGGCGTCCCCACGAGTCTATTTAGATTTGCTAACTACGTCGTAGACGTGGCGCCTGGAGTAGTAATTTCAGCTGACTACGCACTGGCATCAGCGCTCATAGCGCTCTCCACAGTACTACACGAGAGGCTAGTAGCCGAGAAGGCGGAGCTCTCGGAGTAGTCTCTGCGGTCCGGTGGCGCAGCCGCCGGGAGCGGTGTTAGACAGATATTTCGGATTTTTCTGTCTAACACCTTCAGCTCTAGTACTCGCGGCGAGCTGGATAAATCCCCGAGCGCTCTGAGTATAATCTGGTGTTTTTAGTGCGAGTACTGGGCATTGACCCTGGAACTAGGAGTTTCGACGTAGTGGTAATTGAGGGCGGAGACGTCGTTGAGGAGAAGAGCTTTAGTACTAGTCTCATCGCCACTAACCCCGAGGTGCTAGTAGAGTACGTGGAGTCTCGGGGCGCGGACTACATTGTCGCCCCCTCTGGCTACGGTGTCCCGGTTACGAGGGGTGACGAGGTCACTGATCCCAGGAGGTTTGCAGTCGAAGTGCTACTTCTGAGTAGCGAAGAGGACTTAGAGAGGGGAGTTAGGAGTGGCGAGGTGGGCGTGTGGGTTTACAGCGCGCTCGCCCGCGTAGTAGAGCACCTCGTTAAGGCTCACGGGCCTCGAGTGCTCTTCATACCCTCTATAGTACTCCTCCCCACAGTGCCCTGGTACAGGAAGATTAATAGAGTAGACATGGGGACAGCCGACAAGCTCGCGTCTACTGTTCTCGCACTGCACAACTACAGCGTGAGGGAGAGCGTGGACTACGAGCAAGTAGACTTAGTTCTAGCCGAGCTCGGGTACGGCTACACAGCAGTAGTCGCTGTGAGTAGGGGTAAAGTAGTAGACGGCGTTGGCGGGACAACTGCGTCCACTGGAACTCTCACGGCTGGCGCGCTGGACTCAGAGGTAGTGGCTCACGGTGCTAACTGGGACCGCTGGGACGTGTTTCGCGGCGGGCTCTTTCACTACGCTGGTGTCTACGACTTAGAGCTCTACGCTAAGGCCTACGAGAGGGGGGAAGAGCCCTACGCCTCGCTCTTTAAGCTCTACGTGGAGTCCCTCGCCAAGGACATTGCGAGAGCGCTGGTCTCGGCGCCGAAGGCTAGAGTCGTAGTGCTCAGTGGTAGGTACAGTAGAGTTGAGCTAGTGAGAAAGCTCCTCGCGGAGACGCTCAGGGGGCTAGAAGTAGTCGAGGCTACTCCACTGAGAGGAGCCAGGGTCTCTAAGGAGTCAGCGCAGGGATACGCTCTCATAGGCAGTGGCTTAGTGGGGGGAGAGTTTAAAGAGCTAGTTGAGCACACAGAGATACTCAGAGCGTGTGGCACGGTAGCAGACTACTTAGTTCACCCTAAACTAGCCGAGTTCAAGAAGAGAGTGCAGAGAGCATACGTAGAGAGCGTTGTAAAGCCCAAGCTCTGCGCTGAGAGCTACACCTAGACACAGCGTAGTAGCCACGCAGTAGTTGAGTGAGCAGTCTAGTAGTCAGCTACGAGTCGCCGAGCGAGCACCACTTAGTAGTCCTAGACGCGGTGCTTACTACTCGCCGAGTAAGCTAGTAATTTACTACGCTACTGCAACCACTAGAGAAGTACTTGTGAAAAAGTGTCTATAGTAGTTATCTACAAGACCCGCTTTAGACTTGTAACAGCCTCGCCCCGGCTCTCCAGGTACTTGGCTATTTCTTCAGCGTAGTGGAAGAGTACTGGTACTCCACCTGTGTGTATAAATACTACTTGAGAGCCCTTCTCAATAACCCCGCTCTCCACTAGCTTGACTAGTCCGTGTAGTGCTCTCCCAGTGTACACGGGGTCTAGTAGAAGCCCCTCGAGCCTCGCTGCGAGTAGAATAGCCTCTACGACCTCTCTACTCACAGTGCCGTAGCCGCCTAGTCCGGGGTCCTCGTAGACTGAGACGTCTTCGGGCTCGAGCCTGTACTCTACTTGAAGCATTCTCGCAGTAGCATTAAATAGCCTGGACACTCTCTCTGCGAGCACCTTGGCGCTCACACCGTCAGATACACCTATAACTTCAACGCCCTCCACACCGAGTAGCTTAAATCCCAGTAGCAGTCCTGCCTGTGTAGCCCCCGTACCCGACGCGTGAACTACGTACTTCGGCTTATAGCCGTACTCGTAGCACTGCTCCACGATCTCTAGCGCGGCCAGCACGTAGCCGAGAACACCGAGCTCGCACGCAGCGCCGGGAGGTATAACGCAGGGTCTACGCCCCTTGGACTTCAACTCCTCCACGAGTTTGTCAACAGCTCTCTCAGCCTCCTCTACGCTGTCCACGTAGAGCAGCCTAGCCCCGAGCACTAGGTCCAGTAGGATATTGCCCTGTACAAGCGGCTTGCCCGGAGGAGTGACGACAGCGTAGAAGTCTAGGCCAGCTCTCCTAGCGGCGGCCGCCGTTAACCTCACGTGATTTGAGTGAGTAGCGCCTCGAGTCACTACGACATCGCAACCTCTACTCAGAGCATCAGCCAGCACGAATTCCAGTTTTCTCGCCTTATTCCCACCGAGAGCGAGCCCCATGACGTCGTCGCGCTTAACGTAGAGTTCAATTCCGAGCTCTCTGCTCAAATTAACAGCTCTCTCTATTGGCGTAGGCAAGTCTACTAATCTAAACCTAGGGTACTCGAGAACTCTCCAAATCAAGCCCGATACACCGGTCTTAAATTAAGAGGAGAGGCGTGAAAAGAGCTTGATTTTTCAAGGAAGAGTAGCTACTCTGCTACTCCTCATACTGGAGTAGGTGGTGCACTCGGCGGAGTTTGCGCTAATGCCTCGTGCCTCTTAATGCTGTGTCCTAGAGCGAC
>JAJHQY010000062.1 GCA_020833085.1 Desulfurococcaceae archaeon | reverse complement strand
AATTAGAGCACTTGATAATGTGTCATTTAATGTCAAGAACGGTGAAGTAGTAGGATACGTGGGGCTTAACGGAGCGGGGAAGACCACGACTATTAGAATTGCAGTTGGAGTTCTCCCACCAGATAAGGGAGATGTGCTCGTTGACGGCTACTCTGTGATGAGAGATAAGAGAAAGGCTTCAAGTCTAGTGGGCTGGGTTCCTGAGTCACCAATATTTGAGTCTGAGTTTAAGGCGCTAGACTACTTCGTGTACCTTGCAGGCTACTATGGTATTCCAGCTAGTGAGGCTAGGAGAATTGGTAGAGATCTACTAGAGAAATTTGGTCTTAGAGAAGCATTAGACAGAAGGCTCTCTGAGTACTCTCAGGGCATGAAGAAGAGGTTTGCACTCGCAGTCTCAATGGTTAATAATCCACCAAACTTCATCTTCGACGAGGTCTTAAGTGGCTTAGACCCCAAGGGAATAGCTTTCTTCAGAGAGCTAACATTGGATTTCAAGAAGCAGGGTAAAGCAGTCTTATTCTCCTCGCACATATTGAGCGAAGTTGAGGGCACAGCGGACAGAGTGGTGTTTATTCACAAGGGGAGAATTATAGGCACGTACACAATGGACGAAATTAAGTATAGAGCTCAGCCAGCACTAGAAATGAGGGTTTCACGGGTAGATGAGAGCATTTTAAGACTACTAGAGAAGTACGGTGAACCTAGATTAGTAGGTGAGAACAAGATAGTTCTGAGAAATCCGAGGGCAGACGCTAATACAGTAATCTCTGAGCTAATTAGTAATGGAGTAGAAGTCTTAGAGTTTAAGAGAGAGGAGAAGAGCTTAGAAGAGTTCTTCTTTAACCTAATAGAGAGCGCTGAGAAGGGTGGTAGATAGTGAAACCCGTGTTCTACGACTTTAAGCGCGGTGTACTAAGACTATCAACTATGGTGGTGTTAGTAGTCTTCATACTCGCAGGGGTAGGACTAGCCTACATGACCATGGCGCTCATGGCTACAATGCCCCTCCCTCAAAATCAAGTGGTTTACTCACACATAGATCTCAGAACGGGAGAGTTTAAACTAGAAGTACTACTACTAGATCCAGACCTAAAACCAGTAAATGGCGAATTAGAGTATAAGGTTGGGTGTTACAATACAACGAGGCTAATGGAGCTTAATAACATGCTCTCACAGGGAGAGATCACTCAGGAGGAGTACTCGAGGGAGCTTCAAGGTCTACTCAGAGTTATTGATGAAGGGAGAGCTAAGAGTAGTGGTGGTAAAGTAGCTGTAGATAAACAACTCTCCATAACCCTCACTGCTGAAATGGCGTGTAGACTCTACATAAACACCACTACTATCTACGGTACTATTACGACAGATGTGAGCTTAACTAGTGGAATTCAATATGTTTCACGAAAGTTCAATGGTGACAGTGTTCAAGTCTTAACTCAGACACCTTACAAGTCAGAAGACGTAATTACAAGTGCTGTTAATGAAACCATAAACTTGCCCCTAGTTAGGCCTGAAGAGAAAGTGCTCGGAGAAGTCTCAGTTTCACTGTTTGCTCTAAATACTGGTAAATCTATACTCTTCATCTCAATGTACAGCTATATTGACGTGGAATTCAATGTATACATTGAGAAGCTAAACGCGAGTAATGTGCCCACTTCTATTAGTGTAAATAATTTAACAGAGTACTTTGACTACGTGGGTAAAGCTCACAGGGGAGTTAACAAAATAGACTTAGACATAAACCTGCTAGATAGAGATCTCAGCCCTGTAAAACAGAGGTTAAGAGTGCTATTGGTATTTAGATCCGAGAACACTACACTATACGTTGCACCGCTTTCAACTATTTATCCCTACCAGGTAGGGTTAGCTACGAGGAGAATATCTCAGCAATTAGCCGGCTCTACTGGTATAGGTCTATTTCACACGTTCTTCCCAGTAGTAGTCCTCTACTTAGTATACATATATGTTGCTAAGCCAAGAGCGCAGGGAGCACTTGAATTCGTATTAGCTAGACCTATTACTAGGCGTGAAATCTACACTACTAGATACTTCGCCGGTATACTAGTCATTACAGTGGTTACAGTACTCTTTTACACCGCTTTACTACTCGGAGTATACTACTTTACAGGTATCCTATTAGACTTGTACCCTAGCCTAATACTCTTCAGTGGGCTACTATTATCTTCTCTCGCATTTTACTCGCTGTGCTACCTGCTCTCAACACTTACAAGTGGAACAAGGTACATTGTAGTCTCAATAATACTCTACGTTTTATTCAGCTTTCTATGGGTTCTAGTAGTATACTTAGTTATAGTAGCCCTCAAGGGCATTACTATTGGCTTATCAGAGTTTATCACGAAGACTATATACACGTCTTACTACTTTAATCCACTAGGAGTATACCAGTTTATGCAGTACTACTACACTGTACACACAGGTATTAGCCTCGTCGAAGATCTCCTCAAGGACATTGTTAATCCATGGCTAGTCGGGCTAAGCACAGCGGCTTGGATTACTATACCAGTAATATTAGGCTGGCTGAGATTTAAGAAAATAAGCTTAACTGGCTAATTCCTATAGTACAGACTCGTTTCCTCAATATTTTACTCTCACTTGTAACCTATATAGAGCAGTTTTATCTTGAAATATAGATTACAGTGCCCTATTTTCCTCCAGGAATTCTCTAAGTAGTTTAAAGCCCTCTTCTAGCTCGTGCTCACTCATAGTCACAAATGTTATTCTCAAGTAGCCGCTTCCAGCTTTACCAAATATTGAGCCAGGTAACATGACTACTCCTTTACTCTCTGCGAGTTTAATAGTGAAGTCTAAGTCACTCATATTGAGCTTCTCGAGGTACGGGGTCATGTCGGGGAACAGGTACATTCCCGCCTTAGGCTTGTGTAGCCTCGCTTCTGGTAGTAGTCTCCTAAAGGCCTCGTAAGAGGAGTCACGCCTACTCCTATATACTGGTATTACTTCTCTAAGGTACTTCTCCTTAAAGCCCTCTCTGAGGTAGTAGTAGGCTAGCCACTGCATTGGAACAGGTGACACTATTCCCATTACCGCCTTCAACTTAACAAGGTCACTAACTATGTCTCTTGGACCATAAATATAGCCTAATCTACCACCAGGTATAGCTATGTCTTTACTAAAAGAGCCCACTACTACTAGGTTATCTAGTGAGGGAGCTATTTTCTCAAGCCACACGTGTTCACCTTCGTAAACGAGGTGCTTGTAAGCTACGTCATATATAACCCATGTCTTCTTCTCGTAGGCAACTTCGACAATAGTCTTTGCAGCCTCTTTGCTTATAATGCGAGAAGTCGGGTTATCAGGGCTTGCAAAGAGCACAGCTTTAGCCTTACTCAGCTTCTCCTTAATGCACTCGGG
>JAJHQY010000061.1 GCA_020833085.1 Desulfurococcaceae archaeon | reverse complement strand
TACCAACACCGAGCGGTTAAACAAATAAGCCGCTCAATTAGCAGGCATAATTACACACCCCAATGTACACGAGGTAATAGCAGGATAAAATAGTCTCAGCAGAGAACCTAGTATTTTTCAAGACCACTTCTCAACTTCAATAATTAATTGAAGAGAAAAGTTTTCCCTTTTAAAGTAGTGAGTAAATTGGCGTGTCTTACTACTCGACAGGAGCTTTAACACGCTGATACTATCTATACTATTAATTTCTCTGCGTGCAAGTACTCGGCATACCAATCAATAACTTCCATTAGGGTGTCTCTCGTCCTCTTATTACTAATCCTGGTATCCTGGACTTCTTCTCCACGAGGCTCATTATTGTAGTAAAGAGCGTGGATACAACTATGTAAAATACAGCTACCACTGTGTAGATCTGTAGATGTAGTAGTGTCCTAGCCCCAATTATCTTGCTAGTGTAAATTAGCTCGGGAACAGTGACAAAGTACGCTACGGAACTGTACTTTAAAAGATATATTAACTCATTAAGTAACGCGGGTATAACGATTCTAAGCCCCTGTGGGATAATAATGTTGAATACAGCAGACCACTTACTTAGACCAATAGACAACGCGGCTTCCCACTGTCCTCTCTGAATAGCTCCAAAACTCATTCTAAAATACTCAGCTTGGTAAGCCGAGGAGTTTAATCCTATAGCTATTAAACTAGCTGTAAAAGCATCTAGTTTTACTCCAAAAGCCGGGAGAACATAGTATATGTAGAACAACTGGACGATCATTGGTGTACCCCTTATAATCTCAATGAATGTTGCCAGTGGTACTTTGAGTAGTGCGTGACCATACGTCCTTCCAACTGATATTAACAGCCCCAGTACAAAGCCAATAGTGAATGACGCGATTGTGAGCTCTAGTGTGAGTACCGTGGCATTTAATAAGTCAGCTCGGTATCGTACTATTAAACTATATATTGAATCAATGAAATCCATTTTCTACTCAACTCTATAGATTTCTTTAATACTAGAGAGGAATCTCTTTGTCCGCTCAGCTTTCGGGTTTAAAATAACCTCCCTCGGATCTCCCTCCTCAATTACTCTGCCATCGTCTAATACTACTACTCGATCAGCTACTCTTAGCGCAAACGGAATTTCGTGTGTAACAACGATCATTGTGCGACCTTCCTCCGCTAGTTTCTCCATAGATTTTAATACTTCACAGACTAATTCTGGGTCAAGCGCTGATGTAGGCTCGTCAAAGAGCAGGAGTTTAGGTTTCATTGCAATAGCCCTAGCAATCGCCACTCTCTGTTGCTGTCCACCACTCAGCTGTGCAGGGTACTTATTCCACAGTTCTCTACCTATACCAACAGATAAGAGGGCTTGTTCAGCTATTTTCCTAGCTTCGTTCTTCGGGAGTTTTTTGACTTTTACAAGCCCCAGCATAACGTTCTCTATTGCCGTTAAGTGAAGGAATAGGTTAAAGTGCTGAAACACAAAGCCTATTTTCTCTCTCACTTTTTGAGCATTTACGTTTCTAGACGTTATTTCCTCGCCATCAAACACTATTTTTCCTTTATCAGGCTTAACTAGTAGATTAATACATCTTAGTAGTGTTGACTTACCTGATCCTGAGGGCCCAATGACTACTACTGTCTCGCCTTCTTTAACTCTCAGATTTACTCCTTTGAGTACGTGGTGCCTACCATAGTACTTATGTAAGTCCTCTACTACTAAGAGCTCCTCAGACGCCATAACCGAGCTCCCTCAATTTCCCATACAAGTAACCCGCAAACCTAGATAGAGTAAAGCAAATTACGAAGTATAGTATTGCAGCCGCCGTCATGGGTGCAAAATAGTCAAATCGCGCTCTCGCTATTTGATCAGCCCTGGTGAAGACCTCTACAACGCCGATAGCGTAAGCTAAACTAGAGTCTTTTAAGACAATAGTAAACTCGTTAACCAGCCCAGGTATTGAGAGTTTAAGAGCCTGTGGCATAATAACACTAAAGTACGCTTCCCACTTGCTAAGCCCTATTGACAAGGCAGCCTCATACTGCCTAGCTGTAACTGCCTCAACACTTGACCTCAGAATCTGAGATTGGTATGCACTACTAATTAAACCCAAACCCAGAATAGCGGCCGTATACCTATCTACACTGATCCCTAAAGCGGGGAAACCGTAAAATACTATGAAGAGCATTAAGACGGGTGGAAGAGCCCTGAGAATTGTAACCAGAGGCCCAATTACGGCTTGCGCGATGACGCCTCCAAAAGAGTGTAGAAAGACCAGTAATATTCCTATAAGCAACCCCGCGATAAACGCGAGAGATGAAATAAAAAAAGTTAAGGGTAAACCGTACCTAGCTATATTGTCTAGGGCCGTCAATATTTCCATAATATAGTCCATTAACTTCAACCTAGGTATTTAGCTATAATTTGACTCCAATCAGGGCTACTTAACACCTCTTGTAGAGCGGAGTTCAGAGCGTTTAATAGCTCTGTATTGCCTTTTCTAACAGCAAATCCATATTTCTCGCCGGTCTCTATTACACCCGAGATTTCTACGTTATACATCCTCGACAGTGTCTGCGCCACGGGAGTGTCAACTACAACTGCGTCTATTCTACCATTTATTAGGTCCTGTACTGCTAGTATATAACTAGTGTATGATCTTACATCAATCTGTGTACCTGTACTTGATACGTAGTCATTAACCAGGCTTTCAGCTGTTGTCCCTGTTTGAACACCCACTTTTTTACCAGCGAGATCACTTAGATTAGCTGGTCTAAAAGTACTCCCCTTTACAACGATAATCGCCTGATCAGCTTCCCAGTACGGTATTGTGAAGTCCACAACTTTCTTTCTCTCCTCTGTAATAGTCATACCAGACGCGATGACATCTATTTGTCCAGCTTGAAGAGCTGGTATTAACCCCTCGAAGTCAATTGATACTATTTCAACCTCATAGCCAATTCTCTTAGCAACGAGCTTTATGAGGTCTATGTCGATTCCAACGATCTCATTAGTAGTTTCATTAATGAACTCGAATGGCGGGAAGTCAGGACTTGTGCCAACTTTTAGAATCTTCTTAGCTGGAGGTTGAAGGTATTTGGTATAGTAGAAGTACCCTACAACCGCTAGAACTATTATTATAACAGAGGTTAGAGCGATCCAAGCCTTCTTCAAGTCTCCCCCCTGCTAATTAAAGTTGTTTGAAACTTTTAAACTTGTATATTGATTTCCCACCTCTATTCAAGTATTGAGAAGACCACAGAATTTCCGCCTCTTAATGCTTATTAACACTATATTACTAACTTCGCGAATCTAATAGTTTAAGGCTCAGGGATTCACGGTGTGAGATTTGAAACTAAGAGTTGTATTAGACCTCGAGGGCCGTGACGTTTACTGGCAAATGGCTATTGACGAGGCGCTGTTAACGCTGAGATCTC
>JAJHQY010000060.1 GCA_020833085.1 Desulfurococcaceae archaeon | reverse complement strand
GGCGGCAGAGCGCTCAGAGAGCGAGTTGCGAGTAAGCGCCTTGCTAGTATTATTAAGGCTGTTGGTCTCGAGTCTGTGATTAGTTCTTGTGGTGTACTCGTTGAGTTTTGAACTGCTCAAGAAGAGAGCACTTAATTTTCTAAGAGACTGCGATTTAGTTTTATTTCGCGCAGAGCAATTCGCGCACAGGAGACTCGTTGACGTCTTAAAAAAGTAGTTTGACTTACTAGTAGACTCGCTGAAAACTAGTGTTTTCTACTAAATAGTACTAAGCTTAGAAGCCAGATCACGAGTACTACTAGTACGAGAACTCCACTTAGTTCAAGTGAATTCCAAGAGATCTCTATTGGCTCCTCACCTTCTAAATACGTGAATACCGCGTCCACAGCGAACATGATAGTCGCCCCCCACGAGATTAGTGCTAGTTTAGCTAGACTACTAGGACCAAATTTCACTGATACGTAGTATAGTAGTGTTGCAACTAGTGAGAAGAAGAGTAGCACTATAAGCCACACTTCAACTACACACCTCTCTGCGTACTCGTAGTACCGAGTGTAGTAGTTAGCTGCTTAATTGGCGTTACCCTAATTTGAATTCTCCTAGTAAGCCCTAGTACTAGAAGCCAGGCTCCCGTCACGGCTAGCGTCATTGCACCTCCAACTCTAGTCATCTCGTTAATAACTACTGGAATGTCCTCGGGGCTCTTCATAGCTGTTAAGAATGGAGGCCACGGCACAATCTCTCCATGCCACGCGTGCTCAGCTACTAAGACTAGCGCGCCACCTAGCATCAAGTACACTAGAATATCTAGTCTAGCTCTCTCAGCACCACGCCAAAGTCTCTTAACAACTGCGAGTACTACTCCTACTACTAGTGGTGTTATAAAACACGCCACCCCCATCACCAGGTACACCTATCACTAATGAAGGTGCACCTTTATAAGCTTTTGAAATCAGTGACTGTGAAAGCTATAAGACTCTCCCTGTAGAGTTATATTACTGGTGAGTACTCAGTTGATCGTGTCTGTTAAGAAGAGTAAGCCCGGGTCGTATAAAGTAGACGTGTATACTGAGTATGCGCAGCCGCTCACATCGTATAGTGATGTAAAAGCTGTTTACTTAGATGATAAGGCTCTAGGAGACTTTGAAGAAGTACACGTCGAGGCCCTCTTGATTAAGTACTCGAAGGAGAGGGGAGAAGTGCACATTTACACTAGAACTGCGTAGAGGTCTCACAGAGCTCTCTAATAGTAGCTCTAAGCCCCTCTTCGAGTAGCACTCTAGGGTGGAAACCTAGTAGCCTCCGGGCTTTAGTTATATCAGCCCAGCTCTCTCTAATATCACCTGGTCTTGGAGGAGCGTGCACTACTTCCACGCTCGCGCCTACAAGCTTAATTATAATTCTAGCCAAGTCTACTATGCGCGTTGGAACACCAGAGCCGACGTTGAGGACCTCGCCGAGAGGCGCCTTCTCAATTACTAGTTCTACTAGGCGTGAAACGTCATCTACGTGTATAAAGTCCCTCGTTTGAAGCCCGTCACCGTACACTACTAGGGGCTCGCCTCTACACGCACTAGTAATAAACTTCGTGACAACGCCAGCGTAAGCCTCGCTCTGGCCCGCGCCGTACACGTTAAAAGGCCTTATAATAGTGTACTTTAAGCCCAGTCTACCGTAGAATTCTACTACCTGCTCGCTCATTAACTTACTGAGACCGTAGGGTGAGAGTGGTCTTAGCGGGTGATCTTCTGGTATAGGCGTCTTGACGGGGTTGCCGTAAACAGCCGCTGAGCTGAAGTGTACTAGTAGTTTACTGTGCTCTAGGCAAGACTTGGCCACACTAGCTGTACCCCCCACGTTGTTAGCGATATACTCAGCTGGCTTCTGAAAAGACTCCTCGACGCTGACATACGCCGCCGCGTGTACAACTACATCTGAATTCTCAACTAGAGACTTCATAGTGTACTCGTCTCTCACATCACACTTAATAACCGGGATATCAGCCTCTCTGAGTTTAACTAGAGCCCTGCTAGTGGCCCTCTCGAGCGTGTCTACGACTACTACGCTGTAGCCTCTCCGCTTTAAGTACACTGCGAGGTTGTACCCAATAAAGCCCGCTCCACCGGTAATGAGGACTCTCAGTGGAAAAACACCTACTTCAAGTACTTCTCCACGAGGTAGTCTACTAAGTCCTCTGGCCTGTACTCTGAGCCGAGAGACATCTTCAAGAGCTCTTTGGGCGCGAATACCGCGCCGTACTTGTGTATCCTCTCTCTCTGCCACTCCCTAATACTCTTAAAGTCCCCGCTAGCTACTCTCTCGTAGAGGTTTATTTCTCTAATCATAGCCTTTCTCATCATTGCCGCTACTATATTGCCCAGCGTGTAGGTGGGGAAGTAGCCTATACTACCCATACTCCAGTGAATATCCTGTAGCACGCCCTCACTGTGAGTACTAGGCTTCACTCCGAGGAGCTCCTCCATGTAGTTGCCCCAGAGCTCTGGTAGATCTGAGACTTTAATCTCACCAGTGAGTAGTAGCTTTTCGAGCTCAGCGCGGAGGACAATGTGCATATTATACGTCACTTCGTCAGCGTCGACTCTAATTAGACTAGGCTTTACTGTGTTAAAGTAGTAGTAGATGTCTTCCGGCGTGTACTTCTCAATGAAGTCTAAGTGCTCTCTGAGAACTGGGTATATGTACTCAATAAACTCCCTACTCCTCCCCACAATATTCTCCCAGAACCTGCTCTGACCCTCGTGAACTCCCAGACTAGCCCCATCAGCTACAGGTGTGTAGGAGAGTGCGGGGTCTATTTGTAACTGGTAGAGTGCGTGTCCAAATTCGTGAATTACAGCTGTGAGCGTCCTCTTGAAGTCCACGCCCTCGTACCTAGTAGTTATTCTCACATCGAATACCCCCATGTCTATTGTGAAGGGGTGTGCAGAGACGTCCAGCCTCCCCCGCTCTCCAAGCGGGTAGCCTAGTATTTCGAGAACCCTCTTGTTAACAAGCTCCATTTTCGCAACGTCGTACTTGACTTCCTCTAGTGGGTGTGTTCTCGGGTACCTCCCCTCTGAGAGGACTTTCTCAATTACCCGCTTGAGCTCAGACTTCAAGTAACTCAGTATTCTATCTACTTCCTCTGTTCTCAAGCCCTCTTCGTAGATGTCTAGTAGCGCGTCGTAGGGGTGTTTATCCCAGCCGAGGTAGTCTGCCGCTTTCCTAGTGAGGTCAAAGATCTTCTCGAGGTGCGGCTTAAACATGTCAAAGTCGTTTTTAGCCTTAGCCTCACGCCACACAATCATAGCCTCTTGCGTTACTTTAGCTCTCTCAGCTACAAGCCACGGCGGAAGGGACTTAGCTATTCTAATCATTCTCTTGAGTACTCTCACAACGCCCCTCTCGTACACGTTAAGAAACTCAAAGCTATCAGCCAGCTCTACGAGCTCTACGAAATCGGGTCTTAAGAGTAGTTGTTGCCTTAAGAGCTCTAATTCAGCTCGCGCAGTAGCCCTG
>JAJHQY010000059.1 GCA_020833085.1 Desulfurococcaceae archaeon | reverse complement strand
TCTAGTACTAGTGTAGCGTTAGCGTAGTAGTGGTAATTGAGTAGTAGTATAGTGTTGAATGGCGAGAAGTGCACACTCCCACCCGTAGCGACTAAGCCGGCCATGCCTAGTCCAAAGCTGAGAATATATGGAATAAAGCCCGCAAATCCCAGTGCTCTCGGCTTTTTCAGCACTATTACCAAGAGGGCTACAGTAGCGCTTATAAAGTACATTAACACTCCACCGGCAATAGTCGTGGCGAGCACTCCTACAGGGTTCTCCGGCAGAATTAGGTTCTTGAACACGGGTACTGGTAGTCCACGGTAATCCTTGAGCTCGGCACCATAAAACCTGTAGCTGTATAGGAGTATTGTGGCTACTAGGAGTACTGTAATGAACACTATTACACCTGTAATTGCGGCTAGTGTAAAGCCTGTGTAGAACTTAGTGGTCGTCGCCTTAGAGTACTTTGTTAAGTACCTTATTGGTATAGTTGAGTAGTAAATGTACTGTACTAGTCCAATGGTTACAGCTGACATGGAGAAGAGCGCTATTGAGCCATACCAGCCAGCTGTGTAGTGTAGTATAAATCTGCTCCACGCCTCGTCTATTACAGTTCTCGGCGTCTCCTCTGGGAACTGCTTGCTGAACCCCTCTATTGTTACTCTAGCTCCGTAGACGTAGGCTCCCATGAAGAGCCAGAAGACCATAAATGCCACTGCCCAGAACCACAAGTACCCATTACTCAGAATACTCCTCAAGTAGAACCTGTAGACCCTGCCTACTGCCACGTTAACACCTCGTAGAGCTTATCTAGCGAGTCTATACTCGAAATAGGTGTTCCCGTTGTCTTAGACAAGTAGACTTCGCCACCTGATCTGAGCTTTAAACTCAAAACAGTGTTTTCTACGGGTTTCCTCGATATTTTTAAATCTAGTAGTTCACGTGGCTTTAGTGGACCGTAGACTAGGCCCTCAACTATTAAGTGAACACTCCAGTCTCCGAGACTATTGAGGAGCCAAGTAGTGTGCGTGCTCATGATCTTAGTGCTCTTAGACTTAGTGATCTCGCTCAGCATGGCCACTCTCCTAGCCGGATCTAGGCTCTCAAATGGCTCGTCGAGAAGCACGTACTTGGCTTTTGACGCTAAAGCGAGCGCGTCTAGTACTATTGTTCTCAAACCCGCTGAGAGCTCGTGGAGACTCCTACTCAGTACTCCCTTCCCCCCAATACGTGAAACTATGTCTTCGAAGTAATCGTAGTCCCCGCCAGCGAGGTCTAAGTAAAACTCGGCTACGTGTTTAACTGGGAGTCTCGAGAGCATAAAGAGCTCTGGCAGGTTACCAGAGAGTAGGCCGGGAGAGCCCCTAATAGAGTCCATGTCCACACCGTCAATAACGATCTTACCCCACTTAGAGACGCTAACCCCGAGGAGAGTTCTCATTAGAGTCGTCTTGCCACTACCATTAGGGCCCAGTATGATCGTGTCGCCAGTGATCTCCATGTTTACTCCTCTGAGAACAAACTCTCCACGTCTGTACCCAGCGTAGACATCAATTAGCTTTATAGTCACCTTACACACCTGCTGGCTAAAAGGACAGATACCGTGCTCACAGAATTTAAATTTTAATTTAAATTTAGTGATGTTAACTGCTCCTAGTACTGTGGCTCAGCTCTCAGTAATTACTGTGCGTGTTGTTGCCGACCGATTACTATACACATGGAGTTCTAGATCTAAACTACACAGCTACACTTAGTGGCTCTACCCTAGTAGTGTTTTATACTGGTAGTTTTACTGGCACGTAGGGTTTCCAGTACGGGTATGTCGCTACTGCTATATAGCCTAGTAGTAGTCCTACTGCGTACTCTAGTATGTCGTCCACGATCTCGCGCCAGTTCCCCCCAGTGGCGCTGTCCACGACCTGGTATGTCACGTAGAGTGCGAGTAGGACAACCCCCAACCCCCTGTAGTGGAGTAAGTAGTAGTAGTTTAGTACACCGTAGACGACGTGAGCAATATCCGTTAAGAGTATGTACAATTTGTATAGAGATCTACTCACACTTCTCCACTCTCTAGTTTCTTCTCATTAAAAGCCTACTATTAGAAAACACTTAATAAATAGTTTAATCACTACAAGACAACTGGGACACTAGATCCTGGTGTAGTACTCTGAGTTATGGCTCAACTATGTCACGAGATGTTACAGATAAACAATTAAAACCCAGTATAGTCTGTGTTACTGATATACACTGTTCTTGGTAGTGTTGAGTGAGATTTTGCCTCATAATAGCAGTTACTATGAATAACTGAGAAGTAGTAGCATTTATGAGAGTTATGAGAATAATGTCGAGGTCTCCGCTAGTGGTAATAGCGATGTATTAGTAGTGGGTGTTATAGACCTTGAAACGCTTGACCTTAAAGTAAACTCAGTAGCAGGTGGGGTTGAGGTGCGCTAATTACTCAGCACTGTGAGGTAAAAAGACTATTATGGGGAACTGCTAGTGAGCGTACACCGTTCTAGAGATCTAGTTTTTCTCTGAGATGCTAGATGTTGTGAGCGGGTGAGAACTGAAGTAGGTTTTACTTGAAGAGTGAATGAATTTAGATATTAGTCTAGGTCTCTCAAAATCTCTTACGAGTTACAAGTAGTGATAGTGAGTTACAAGTACTAGTTCGGTGTTTTAATGCCCATTGACGAAGATCTAGTTAATGCGAGATTAAGGGATGTGTTAAGTTCTATTAGTGAGTTGAAGAGAATCACTTCAAAGAGCTTTGCTGAGATGAGTATTGATGAAATCTACTCTATGAGATACAATATTATAGTCCTTGTAGAAGCAGTAGCTTCTATATGTCTACACATCGCCATTGAACAGTATGGTTTAAGACCGAGATCTTATTCTGAGTGTTTTAGAGAGGTCTCTTTGAGAATTGGAGTAAAGTGTTTTAAAGATCTAGAGGCGTTATCTAGGCTGAGAAACCTTCTTGTTCACAGATACTGGGTTGTGAGAGATGATCTTGTTTATAACTGTGTGAGAGATGATTTTAAGTGTGTTTTAGAGTTTATTGAGGCTGTAAAGAGGTTGATGTCTAAGTGAGTATTGAGTATTTCGAGGTAGACCTGGATAGAGTAGTGGAGGTTAGTAGAAGCGTCCTCGAAAAATTCGACTTCATAGAAATAGCTGTTATCTTTGGCTCTGCTCTACGCAGAGGAGTTGTGAGAGACATTGACGTAGGACTAGTACTCAACACAGAGCCCTCGCTAAGAGTAATCAACGAGGTTGCCTCTGCGTTGGAACAAGAGCTGGGAGTTCCAGTTGACATCGTGATCTTAAATGAAGCTCCACCCTTACTGAGATTTAAAGCTCTAGTAGAGGGAGTAAAAATTACTGTGAGAAATAAGAGTAAATACTATTACCTAGTTACTGAGGCGTTTATGGAGCTTGAAGATATGAGAGAAAAATTAAATACACTAAGCAGTAACAGAGAACACTATGAGCTCTAAATTCACTGGAGCGAAGCGAACTAGTCCTCTAGAGCAAGTAGTA
>JAJHQY010000058.1 GCA_020833085.1 Desulfurococcaceae archaeon | reverse complement strand
TTGACATAAGCGTACACGCCAATATTAGGATTTCCGAAAAAACTCATCTTCCCTATTTCCATCAGCTCACCACTCCAGGCTTAATACTCTTCCACCTGCTTTCTCTAACTAGTAGTACACGTGCCACTTTATTCTCCTTGTCAAATCTAATTTCAACTACAACTCTGCGCGGAGGCCTCTCCCTACTACGTGACCATATATAGGCATTTACCTCGGGGTCGATTATGATCTTCTCTGCCTCCTTGAAGTGCCTCGCCACGTACTTCTTGAGGAGCTTTATAGCTCTGTCAGCTCTATTAGCCCTGCGCCCAAAGTACACTCTCTTTAAGGGAATAACGTGAATTGACCTCTCAACAGCGCTCTTACTCATACTCAATTACCCACCCCAGCGCTATTTAGACGTTCTTTAACTTACTCCTCCTCCAGTGTCTAAGTCTAAACGGCCTTCTGACTCTAAGCCTAGTTTTAATAGTAACCCATATGGGTATGGGTTTATTGCTTTTTAAAGCCGCCGCGAGGCGGAGCTTTCTCGCCACGTGTTTAGCGCGGGCCATCTAAGACCCCTTTTACTTACTTCCTCTTAAACGTTATGCGTGTCTCTTTGTGAGTCTGCTCGTATAGTTCAGCGAGGATTTTCTTTAAAAACTCGTCTGTTATAGGTATGGGAACGCGCCCGCTCTGAGCTAGCAAAATGAGCTGTTCTTCGAGAGCTCTAGCGAGGTCGGGTTTAACTAGTCTGAGATTGTACAGCCTCTCTCGGGCTTCTGGTGTGAGTATCTGTCTTAGGAGAGCCTCTATTCGCGCTCTCCGCTCTCGCTCTTCTTCTATTTTTCTCCTCATTTCAGCTAGCTTTCTGAGTTTTATCTCCTCGAGCTCCGCGTCGTACTGAAACTCCTCACCCAATACTAGACACCCTCTGAGCTAGTGCCAGTCTAAGTCCCGGTGACAAGTACTTAACGTATTCAGGGTTCTCGCGAGCATATTCAACAGCCACTTCTAGTGCTAGTCTGTCTAGTAGCGCTCTTCCCTGAGGAGTTAGAACTCTCCCTTCACGTGTTTTCTTAACGAGCTGGGCTGCCTCGAGTTGCTGCAAGATCTTTCTTATAGCGTTACCGGGCGCTTTGTAGGTCCTCTCGGGCTTAGACCCCCGGTTCTTCCTCCCACCATACTCTCTTCTGAGCTCTGAAAGCCCTACTGGCCTACCCGCCTTATACAGCTTTCTCAGTATACTAGCTGCCCTGTAATACCACCAGTCCGGGTTTTCTGGTGGTTTCTCCTTGAAGCAACCCGTCTTGACGAACATAGCCCACTTTGGCGGAGCGACTTCTGGCACGTTCTCTTTTAAGTACATTGCGAGTTTTTGTATAAACCTATCAGCCGGGACTTCTAGAGCTGTTACCATTAATACCCCACCTAGCTAGTAGTGTAAGTGAGCACTTTTCACTTAACTAATAAGCTCTTATTTCTCCTTTATAAGTATGAATGTGAACCCTCTCACCTCGTAGACCTTAGACTGCGTCTCTTCAGCTACTCTCTCCGCGATCTCCTCTACGTCAACACTAAAAGTCCTCCTAAAAGACTTGAGGACACGTATTTTCACAACTCCGTGCTTATCAAGTCTACTCTTAACTTCTCTAATAAAGGCCTCTGTAACACCTCTCTTTCCTAGTTGCACATCTACTTTACCCGCTATGCGCTCTTTAATTTTCTCTTCGAAATTTTTATTGGAAATCTCCTTACCCAACCGCATAAAAGACACTTGTATACAACTCTACTTCCTTTCCCCTCACTTCTAATTCTCACACTTAGCGTTACACCGGGTATTAAAGGGACAAAGCACTTTCTACAATAACTCCTCTTAAGTCTTCTAGGTAGTTTTAAGCCTGCTTTACTCGCCAATTTGAGGGCGATTTCAACATACCTCCTAGCTAGGTCGAAATCCCCCTCTCTCGCACGCTCACTAGCCAAGTTAAAGAGCAGCCTAACTCTCTGGCGTGCAATGTCTCTAATAAGAGCTCTAATACCCACGGGCACGCCGAAACCCCCTACTCGCAGAGATATTAGTTCTCAGGGCTTCTAGTGCTTATAGTGGTGATTATGTCTAAGAGGCCCCTAATACTAGTGCTCCTGGAGACAGCCCTCGAACTAGTCCCGCCCCCTATAGCAACACACCCATCTGTAATTAAAACCGCGAAGAGGCGGAGAAAATCACCAACAGAAATACTGCTAGATGTTAGTCTACACTATCACGCTATGAAAGACCTAGAGAACAGGCATAAAAGGGGTAGACCCGATATAGCCCACATAAGCTTACTTGAAATGCTTGAGAGCCCTCTCAATAAGGCAGGGTACTTGAGAGTAGCTATTCACACAGTAGAGGGTCACGCCATATTCATCGACCCCTCAACTAAAATTCCACGTAACTACAATAGATTTGTTGGACTAGTAGAGCAGTTATTTAAAGAGGGGAGAGTGCCCCCTAAGAGCGAGAAGCCTTTAATGTACATAAAGACTGTTACACTAAGCCGCCTACTAGAAGAGCTGGGTGCGCGGGGATTAATACTACTACGCGAAGTCTGTGAGCGAAAACCTATAAGTGAAGTCGTAAAGACAGCTATAGTAGAGAAAATGGCTATAGGTATTGGGGGCTTTCCACACGGTGATTTCGAGGAGGCGACAATAGCACACGCAAATCTCTGCTACTCAATACACGATAAACCACTAGCAACTTTTATTGTAGTTTCACGTGTAATATCATCGGCCGAGAAGCTGTATGGCCTCCTAGAGATCTAGTAGCATAGTGCTAAAGGTAGCGAGCAAATAATAGTACATAACAAGTAGCGGTAATACTCAGTATAGCCGGTTTAAAAAGGACTATAAAAACAGTGAATCACGGGGGCGAGTATTAGTGGAGAGTAGCAGAGATCCTCTAGTTGATTACGCCAGCTGGAATAGACTTGATGTAAATGAAAACGCTAATAGGTATCAAGGACCCAGTAGTTTCTTCGCGTGGCTTCTAGATAAGTACATGGAGAGAGAAGCCTACGACATACTACCAGCACACATAGTTAGAGCTCACTTAGACGGCGATATTTACATTCACAAGCTACCACACAGTATATACATACCCTACTGCACGGGCCATAGTCTAGCTAGACTACTCGAAAAGGGCTTGAGGACGGTCACAATCGTGTCGAGACCCGCTAGGCACTTTGACACGTTTGTTGACCACGTGGCGAACTTCTTGATTACAATGCAACACTACTTTACAGGCGCGCAGGCACTATCAAAAGTGGAGTGGTACGCTGGACCGTTCTTGAGGAACGACAAGTTGAGCTATAAGCAGATTAAACAGCAAATTCAGAGACTACTCTACAATTTAAACTACCCTACTAGAGTGGGTCTCCAAACACCGTTTACAAACTTCACTATCACAATGGACGCCGCGAAGAAAGCTCTTCAAGGCGACAAAGCCATCTATGGAGGCGTGGAAGCCGGAGTACTCGGAGAGTACGAGGAGGAGGCTAAAACCTTTCTTAAAGCTCTCGTAGAGCTCTACAGCGAGGGGGACAGTGTCGGCCAGCCATTTACATTCCCCATACCGACACTAATGACGACGGCTAAGTGGATATGGGAAGACCCCGAAATACACGAAGCAGTATTTAAGACAGCCGCTAAGAAGGGCAGCTTCTACTGGTTGA
>JAJHQY010000057.1 GCA_020833085.1 Desulfurococcaceae archaeon | reverse complement strand
TTCTCTGGAACCGTGAGGGCTGGTGAAGAAGTGTGGCTTGTCAACGCGAGAACAGCTCAGAGAATACTACAAGTAGGCCTGTACATGGGCCCGTACAGGGAGCTTGTGAGCGAAGTAGCAGCTGGTAACATAGCGGCTGTACTAGGCCCCGACAAAGTTAGATCTGGAGAAACACTCGTTTCAACTATACTTAAAGACCACATGACCCCATTCGAGAGATTTAGAATGATAACGGAATCCGTTGTAACAGTCGCCATTGAGCCCAAGAACCCGCAACAGCTAACTAAACTCATTGACGCACTGTACAAGTTGCACCTCGAAGACCCGAGCCTCGTAGTTAAAATTAACGAGGAGACCGGCGAGTACTTAATTCACGGTGTTGGCACACTACACATAGAAATAGCTTTAACACTACTAAAAGAGCTCTACGGACTCGAAGTAGTCACCTCTCCGCCAGTAATAGTCTACAGAGAGACAATTAGGAATGCTAGTCAGGTGTTTGAGGGCAAGTCGCCTAACAAGCACAATAAATTCTACATTAGCGTCGAGCCGCTTGACGAGACGACAATAAAGCTTATTCAAGAGGGCATTGTGACTGAGGACATGGACCCACGCGAGAGGGCTAAGATACTCAGAGATCACGCTGGGTGGGACACCGACGAGGCGAGGAGAATTATCGCGATAGACGAGAACATTAACATACTAGTAGACAGAACCACTGGTGTGCAGTACCTGCGCGAAGTGAGAGACACGCTAATACAGGGCTTTAGACTAGCTATGAAAGAGGGCCCACTAGCACACGAGCCTGTTAGAGGTGTGAAAGTTATTCTACACGACGCAGTAATACACGAAGACCCTGCTCACAGGGGCCCCGCACAGATCTACCCGGCTGTTAGAAACGCCATCTTTGCCGGCATGCTGACTAGTAATCCCACTCTACTAGAGCCCATATTGAGACTAGACATCAGAACACCCGTCGAGTACATTGGCAACATTTCAGTTATAATAACCAAGAAGCGCGGAAAGCTACTAAATGTCGAGCAGAGCGAGAACCTGGCGAGAATAATAGCCGAGATCCCAGTCGCAGAGTCCCTCGACATAGCAGACGCTCTGAGAAACGCCACTGCCGGTAAGGCTATATGGGGTCAAGAGTTCAGTAGGTGGGCGCCAGTTCCAGACAGCATGTTAATGGACTTAATTGCTAAAATTAGAACTAGGAAGGGGTTAAAGCCGGAGCCCCCAACCGTGGAGGACTTTATTAAGCTCTAGCCTTCAGGGCCTTACTAGCTTATACGTGTTTTTACTAATTCTCACAACTAACCCTAATTCACGCATCCTAGAGAGAATTCTCCCAGCACTCCTAGTAGGAACAGCTAGTAATCTCGCAATGTACTCTACTGTGACGAAAACCACACCCGCCTCTACTAGTCTCAAGTACAAGTCGTAGACATCAATAGACGTGTGAACTTGAGACTTCATGCGCCCTCAAACCCCCAGCCCCCAGGTAACTGCGATGTACTTATAGCTCAGAGAGATGTGTGAAAGTGTTAACTGAGTACTTCTAGACTAGGACTCCACGAAGAGGAGGAGTTGAACGCCGGGGCGGGGATTTGAACCCCGGACCACCGGGTCTCCGCCACGGCTAGTACAGCTCGGTTAACAGCCCGGCGCTCTTCCAGGCTGAGCTACCCCGGCTCTGAGACCAGTACTTACTAATAGAGTTAAGAGGGTTAAAATCTTAATGTAGAGCAAGTGACTTCGTGTACTTAGAAGTGCTCTTGAGATCCGCTAGCGCTATTCTACTACTAACTCCTCACCAGTAGCTGGAATGTGTATTTTAACGTCCTCGCCCAGGAACTCTCTTATTCTACTAGCTAGAGCCTGCGCCTCCTCGTAGTCTCCGTGGACTAGTACAATGTTTCTGAGAGTGCTCTTGTACCTTAGTATGTACTTGACGGTCTCGTCTCTACTTGTGTGACTCGAGAGGTCTAGCCACTCTAGTCTAGCTCTAATAGGGCCTATATTCTGCTCCTGTATTTGACCCTCTTCGAGTAACTTGTGACCAGTACTGTTAATTGCCTGGTAGCTCACTAGTATAATGGAGTTTCTGGGGTTATCGTAGAGCTTTTTGAGGTAGTATAGACTGGGTCCTCCTTTCAACATGCCAGCGGAGGCTACGATTACGCAGGGCTTTTTCACGATCTTCTTTCTCATTGAAGAGTCCACGACGAAATTCACGTTCTCGACAACTTTACTAAATAGCGCCGGGTCTCGGAGAAACTTCTTGTGCTTAACGTAAACCTCTGTTACATCTCTACTCAGCCCGTCAACGTAGATGTCGAGGTAAGGCGCTCGAGTGTAGAGTAGTGTCATTACTTCTTGACTTCTACCAACACTAAAAGCTGGTATTAGTGCTACACCACCGCGATCCACTGTCTCCTCGACTATTGACACGAGTCTCTCTTCTACTCTACTTCGTGGGGGGTGATTGCGCGCTCCGTACGTAGACTCAACTATTATCGTAGTCACTTTTAGGGGAGGTGTTTCAGCTGGTCTGAGAGTCCACGTCTCTATAGTATTGAAGTCTCCCGTGTACAGTATGTTCTCTCCACTGGGAGTCTCCACGTATGTTAAGATACTGCCAATAATGTGACCGGCGTTGAAGAACTGGAGAAATAAACCATCTACGTCTACATTCTCACCGTACTCCACGAACTGAGTACTCTCATACATGCGCTCAAATTCCCTCATCTCGTACTCTACGTAGGGGGCGTTTAGCCTCAAGAAGTCTAGTACGAGTAGCCTTGCCACGTCCATTGTGGGCCTCGTAGCGATTAGTCTAGGCGAGCCCGTTATGTAGAAGTAGGGCGCTGCACCAATGTGATCTAAGTGCGCGTGTGAGACCACAATTGCTGAGAGGTCTACCGGCCTTACGTGTAGTGGAAATACCGGGCGGTCTTTTTCATCAAAACTCACTCCATAGTCGAGTAGTAGCTTCTTCCCATCAGCATTTACAAGCACAGCCGACCTGCCCACTTCGCGGCCTCCGCCGAGAATGCTCACTTTCACTACCATGTCTCAGCATCCTCGACAACACTACTTGGAATTACATCTTTAAAGCATAGAATTAGGAGTTTATATTAGGGGTGCTTTAGAGTGCTACCTCTCAGCCCCCACGAAGTCAAGAAACTACTGAAGAGATACGGTATTGACGTTGAAGAAGTTAAGGGCGTTGAGAGAGTCGAGATACACTTAGCAGATAAGACTATAGTTATACCCTCACCACAAGTACTCGCTTTTAAGATCTCTAAGCAGACAGTATTTCAGGTACTCGGCGAAGAAGTGCGGGAGGAGCCTAGGACAGCTTTTCAGCGAGAGGAGACTACTGAAGAGGTTCACGTCTCTGAAGACGACGTGAAGTTCGTTGCTGAATACACAGGTGCTTCTCTCGAGAAGGCCCGCGAAGCCCTCATTAAGGCTAAGGGTGACATTGCTAAGGCCATAATGATGTTGACTAGTGGTGAGAGTAGTCAATGACGAGTTCTCGCGACGAGGGCGAGATTACTACTCTAGAGTTGCCATTTCGCGCTAACTTAGTTAAGACTATTACGACACCGCACTACTTGCTAGGCGTATACTATGATGGTAAAATAGGCAAGGCTATACTAGTCTTTCTAAGCGAGGACGGAGAGAAGCTGGTAAAAGTACCAGATCCAACTGGACACCACCCCTACTTCCTGACTAGTGAAGACCCGGAGAGTCTAAAGGTCAAGTTAGCTGGCGAGTCCTCAGTACTAGGCTT
>JAJHQY010000007.1 GCA_020833085.1 Desulfurococcaceae archaeon | reverse complement strand
GCTAGTCAGTAAGAGACACCAGTTAAGTAAACTGAGGAAGTGGCAGTCCAGGATTAAGGTTATTAGCAGTATCGAGAGGAATCTAGTTCAAGCTATGAACGAACTTGACAGAATAACTTCTCTCATGGGCTTGCCATCGTATATTAGAGAAGAAGCCGCCAGGATTTACAGGGAAGCAGTAGAGAAAGGACTTGTGAGAGGGAGGAGTATTGAAGCCATTGTCGCGGCGGCTGTGTATCTCGCGTGTAGGATAAGAAAAGTGCCCAGAACTCTAGATGAAATAGCAGAGTGCTCGAGAGTTGAGAGAAAGGACATAGCGAGGTGTTACAGACTACTACTGAGAGAACTAGGTATTAAAGTGACAACAGTTGACCCAATAGACTTCGTCTACAGAATAGCAAGCGCTCTGGGCTTACCTGGATCAGTTGTTAAAATAGCAATTGAAGTACTGAAAACAGCTAGAGAAAGAGGTATAACGGGAGGCAAAGACCCAGTCGGGCTTGCAGCGGCGGCTGTTTATTACGCGTGCGAGAAACTAGGTATTGAGAGGTCTCAGAAGGAAATAGCGAGCGTAGCTGGAGTTACAGAAGTTACTGTAAGAAACAGGTATAGAGAGCTCGTAGACGCGTTAAACCTAGTAGAAGTAGAGTAGCATAGATTAGTTTGCTGTGTAATTATCAGTGGCGCGTTTTAACTTAGAAGTTTTAAGTTAAAAACGATATCTTAGTTTGTAGAGGTCTCTATCGGAGAGGTCTTTGTTACATGACTATAATATTCTCTGGGTTAATTCCGAGCTGCTCTATGAAAATCTGTTTTACTCGTTGCCTCTGATCTCCTTGAAGCTCTATTCTACCCTCTTCTTCTCTAAAAGTGCCTCCAGTGGCGAGTTTTATTTTAAGGAATTTTGCCAGTTGCTTCAACAGCTCTTTGTCGTTTGGTAAACCGTCAATAATAGTAACGGGTTTACCAAATTTTCTCGTATCGAGTCTCACTTTTATTAGTGGCTGATCCACGAGTAGTCTTTCAATAATCTCCTGGGGGATTTCACCGCGGTCTTCTTTAGCCATAATTTAATTTCCCACCGCCTAGTAATAATTATGACTAAAGCCTATAAATACCTACTTCTAAATGGGATAAAGAGTTACCCTAGAGGGGGGATTGTGGCTAAGTACAAGTGTGGTAAATGTGGATATGTATTTGACCCTGAAGAGGCGAGTAGAATATATGGAAGGCGAATTAGATGTCCCAAGTGTACATATGAAATAGTCTACAAGGTGGCGAGGCCTTATAGAGTAGTAAGAGCAATATGAACACACATAGTCATGGCACTGGTTATTCACTAAGTAGAGCTCGTAGACAAGTAGAGTCCGGCTAGCTCTAATGCTACTTTAGCTGCTAGAATACTAGTTATATTGCTAGCGTCTACAAGGGGGTTTACTTCTACAATGTCTACTCCAACTACTCTTGGAGATTTTTCGCGTATTCGATCAAGAATACTTATAAATGTTTTGAAGTCGATGCCGAGGGGCTCAGGGTTCTGAACACCTGGGGCGTATGCAGGGTCAAAGACATCCATATCCACGCTTATATACACACGCCCCATCTCCTCTAATTTAATATCCCCCCGCATAGAGGCGAGTATATTGTAGAGCTTTATCTTACTCTTCTTAGCGAAATCTAGTTCCTCCTTGCTATAAGCTCTCGAGCCTATGTGTACAATGTTTAAATCGGGATAGGCCTCTAAAAGCCTTCTGAGAAAAGTTGCATGATTTAATTTTGAGCCCAAGTACTCGTCTCTAGCGTCAAGGTGTGCGTCGAAGACTATAAGTGTGTCGATATTGTTAATGAGTTGCTTCACGGAGAAATATGTGAGTAGGTGCTCTCCTCCGAGAATAATTATTAACCCGCTGCTAGTCTCCTCGAGAACGCCTCTGAGCCCCACTTCGATATACTTGGCTACGCGCTCTGTATCACCTGGAGGTAAGAGGACGTCGTAGTGATCTCTAAACCCCACGTCTTCTAGAAAGAGGTCAGCTGTAATCGAGTAGAGCTCAATATTACACGAAGCCTCTCTAATACTCAGAGGTGCGAATCTAGTACCTGGTCTATACGTGCCAGTATAGTCTAGAGGAACTCCAATGACATTTAGTGGCGAGCGCTCTTCTTCAACGCACCCGAATACGGGTCTTTGAAACACAGCTCTCCACGACATTCCTGACACCTAGGCACGGAGTACCCTTTACGCGGTAAATACTAGAGCGGTAATAGAGTTGACCCGAGTATTTAAGCCGAAGAAGTAAAAATAAACAAGTGTTTTAAGCTAAGTGTGAGTAAAGGTGCCTCTCAGTCTACTGGAAGGGGTTGATGTTTCTTGAGTAATGCCGAAGTAGAGGACAAAATACTAGAGCTAGCTAGAAGGAGAGGTATTTTCTGGCCGTCGTTTGAAATATATGGTGGTGTAGCTGGCTTTTATGACTTCGGACCTGTGGGAGTCCTCATTAAAAAGAGCATTGCAGAACTCTGGCTGAAGTTCTTCGTTTACTTGCAGGAAAATATTTTTGAAATAGAAACTCCGATTATAAATCCACGCATAGTCTTTAAAGCTAGCGGGCACGAAGACCACTTCACCGACCCTGTTCTTGAGTGTGCTAGTTGCGGTAAAATTTACAGAGCTGATCACTTAGTGAAGGAGCTCATAGGTTTAGATGTAGAGGGCTACAAGCCACACGAAATAGACGAGATTGTTAAAAAGTATAACTTAAAGTGCCCTGAGTGTGGTGGTGTATTTAAACCGGCAACGCCAGCCCTGTTACTATTCACTACTGAGATCGGGCCCTACAAGGGCTCTACAGGCTACTTAAGACCGGAGCATGCACAGGGCATGTTCATAAACTTCGCGAAAATGCTTAGAATTATAGGTGAGAAACTCCCTCTTGGAATAGCGCAAATAGGCAAAGTGGCTAGAAATGAGATTTCACCTAGACAGGCACTCGTACGTCTCAGAGAATTCACAATTATGGAGCTTGAATTCTTCTTTGACCCGGCGAGAGAGCAGAAAGATATTAGTAGCATCTCTGAGAGAGTTTTAAATGAGAGACTCAGAGTTGTAACTGCAGATATGAGAGTTAAGGGTATTGAAGAGCCTATTGAGTTAACGGTGAGAGAGCTTATTACAAATAAAGTTGTTAAGTCGGCGTGGCTTGCCTACTGGATGGGCGTTGGAAATATCTTTGTGAAGAGCTTGGGTATACCAGCTGAAAAGATAAGGTTCTTTGAGAAACTACCCCATGAGAGGGCACACTATTCAGCTCAGACTTTTGACCAGGAGGTCTACACTTCTAGATATGGCTGGATTGAAGTTGCCGGATACGCTTACAGGACTTCATACGACCTTGAGAGACACGCTGAATATAGTAAAGCGGATTTGACCTACTTTAGGAGGTATGAGAGTCCAGTAACTAAAGTAGTAGAAGTGGCTTATCCCAATCCAAAGGAGATAGCAAAAATAGTTGACTCCTCGAAGTATCCGGAGGTTATGAAAGAGCTTTCTCAGCGGAGTCCTGAGGAGCTGTATAGAGAGCTCTCAGCTAAAGGTAGCGTAATAGTAGCAGGAGTACACCTCTCAGCTAATTGCTTTGTAATTAAGAAAGAGGAGGTTAAGATTCACGGAGAGAAGATCTACCCACACGTAGTGGAACCGTCTTTTGGACTAGAGAGGCTAGTGTACGTAACTCTGGAGTACGCGTATAGCGAGCGTGATGGAAAAATAGTCTTGAAGTTACCACCCTACATAGCTCCCTACCAAGTGGCAGTTCTACCTCTTGTAGCTGGGAAGAAGCCGGAACACGAGAAAATGGTCAGTATTGCGAGAAGTATTTATAGAGACCTAGTAAAGCATGGTTTTAGAGTTATTTACGACGAAGAGGGGAGTATTGGGAGGAGGTATGCCCGTATTGATGAAATCGGTGTGCCCTACGCTGTCACTGTAGACTATGAGACGTTGGAGGATAACACTGTTACTGTGAGGGACAGAGATACCACTCAACAAGTGAGAGTACGTATCGAAAAACTCCCAGAATATTTAAGCGATCTAATACTGAGAAGACTAGACGCGTATATAATTGCGTAGTGGTGTCTTTTAAAGTACTTATTTTACTCTCCAAATAAGATGAATACGGTGTCTAGGTTTTGAGTGAAGAGGCAAAAAGAGAAGAGGGTGTAGCCAAGGAATCTAAAGTAGACATCTCTAAGTTAGTTGCAATTATACCTCCAGCTTCAGAAGTACTCGGTAAGAAGAAAGAAGCTGTTCTCCCAGAGAAGAGAGTTAGAATTCGCTTTGAGAGAGGACTTGATAAGCCCATTGCGAGAATACCCAGTTCAATAGCTCAATTACTTGGTGTGAAGAGCGGTGACTTGGTGGAAGTAGTTGTGGCTGGAAAGAAAAAAGCCGTCTTCACAGCTGAAGTCGTAGAGTCTAAACCAGGTGAAGAAGTTGTCTACGTATATCCAGCCGAGCTGGAAAAGCAGGGAGTAGCTGATAATAGTATAGCAACTATTAGAAAAATTAAGAAATAATAGCTCTTTGAACAACAAGCTCTAGTTGCGCAATAAAAAAGGAAGTTGCAATACTCGTTGTCTCTACAGGAGTCGTGTACGTGTGTTGTAATTACAATTTCTCCAAAAATAATAGAGCTGATTACCAATATTTATCTCGGGATGATAATGAGCTTGTACGACGCGTTTCAGGA
Source organism: Desulfurococcaceae archaeon (assembly GCA_020833085.1). The sequence goes on along the minus strand of JAJHQY010000007.1, from coordinate 12,828 downwards.
ACTAAAAGAACTCGTGGAGAGGTTTGAAGATCTAATTGAAAAAGGCAAAGTAGCCACGTCAACACGTAATGTTGATTTAATTAACGACTTCATTAACTCTGCCGAGGAGGTATACCGACACGCCAATAGTATTTTAGAGAGAAGTAGAAATATTCTAATGGGATCTCAGCGGGAGGACAGCCTCTTCAAATATGCTGATGTCTACTATAGAATGCTAGTACTAGTAAGTATTCCATATACAGTGAAGATACTGGAATCGGCATCCTCTATACTCAGAGGTAAAAACTTCGAGGAGCACGCTAACAGGGCTCTGCTTCTCGCTGAGAAACTCCGAGTTCTTGTGGACACTCTAAAACACTAATAAGTTTTCCTCGAACAACTCTTTTACTAATATCTACTATTTCTACTACGCACTTGCAGCCGCTTAGGTCTAGTCGAGGCGCGGTTCTACTAGAGATCACTACAACAGGCCCGTGTTTAACTGGATAGCCGTAAAGACCCCTCTCAGTCTTTACCACGTATACTTCTATTCTCTTCCCAATGAGATCTCTTTTCATAGCCATATTGTACTTATTAACGAGTTTTTTAAGCTCTGCGACAACATCGCGCAGAGAACTGCTGTTCTCTACACGTAGTTTCTCGAAAGCTGTAGCGGGGAGCTTCACATACTTGTATAGAGTAATCTTCTCTACACCTATTTGACTGAGAGCTTTTACAGATTCTAGAGTTTTGAGGTACACGTCTCTAGTAGCTAGTGGTAAGTCGTACATTAAGTATACGTATGGCCTTAAACCAGCACTCTTAAGTAGTTTACAGGCATCTATTACTTGTTTAACACTTATAGGCTTACCAAGTACTCTGTCATTAAACCAATCACACCCGGTCTCAAGCCCTATGTGCACAGTAGTGCCTCTTAGGTATTTACCGAGAGTTTTTGCAACCTCCTCACTCACGAGACACGCTTTAATATTCTCGATCATCACTACAACTCTTCCACTCTTAACCTCTTCTATTGAGTATACAGAGTTGAGGAGAGCTTCAATAGCATCTAGATTTGCTGGTGGATTACAGGGGTCTGTTAATATGTCCTCTACGAGCTCATCTCTACCATAATCTAGAAAATCTGGAGCGCTTAGTACAATTCTGCGAGCACCGTGTTTAACAAGTTCTTCTATTTCGCTAACTACAGACTCTACTCTTCTACTTCTAGGGTAACCTGACATTAGGGGGACGCTACAAAAACCGCAACCAGGGGGTATTCCACTTGGACAGTAAATCCTCTCAGCGTAAACCGGGCTACGGCACTTCATGCACAATACGCAATTTAATTCACCAACTCTAATTAGCGGTCTGTAGAAGTTACTACACCCTCTTAAAACTTCGACGTAAAACCTATATATCCATGTAGGTCTATAAGACCGGTCCACTTTAGTCCACGGTTTAATAGTAGAGAGTACGTTTTTCGGTGTGTAAACGTGCTTAGACGTAATTACAACTCTATTATCACGTTTAAACGCCAACGCAGGCACGCTCTCGAGACACTCACCCCCTCCGCGTTTAAGACACTGAATAAATAGTCTAAGTGGTATCTCGGCTTCTCCCACGATTACGTAGTCTACTTTGAGCTCACCTAGTACTCTCTTATACTCAAAGCTTAGAGGGCCTCCAATTACAATAGGCCCTTTAAACCACTTCCGAATAATATTGACAATTTTCCTTACTGCATCGTAGTCGCTACTCATTGCAGAAATAAAGATGGCGTCAAAGTTACGCACTATTTCAATATTACTAACAACCCTCTCATATGGAAGTAGCAGGGTCTCCTCAAACTCCTCTAACACACCGGCTACTACGCGGGGACCTGCTCCCACCACGTCAAATGTAGAATACCGCTCACCACTAGCACGTGCAAGAGCGTCTATGACTAAGTATGGCAAAAGACGCACTCACCCAGAAGTTCCTAGTACTTAACTCCCTATGAGCGCAATCACATCACAGCTTCAAAAATTTTTCGTGCTTAAAGCACGCAACCAAGAGCATAGTGTAGAATTGACTAATCCCCTCACACTTAAATACCTCTTACTACATTATTCACGCGTAGACAGCTGAGCGGTACTAGCAATTCGTGGTGTGAAGAGACTATGTCTGTCGAAGAGACGAGAGTAGAGAGCGCGTTAGTCGAGTTGACGGCCACGGAGTACTTAGCGTCTATGTGTAGAATTGTAAGAGATGAACTTGAATTACTGAAGTCTATTCTAAGCATATACAGTGAGGGTGGTTCTGGAAAGAAGCAGTTAATAGTTGATGTTTATGAGAAGATCAGGGCTCTAAAGAACCAGGGCGAATCTCAGAAAACAACGATAATGGAGTACCTCGTTAAGAGCAGCGAGCTGGCTTTATCCACTAGAAGCTACATTGAAGTAACCCGCATTTTAGATAGAATAATTCAGCATTTAGACAGCGTAGGTTACAGATTCGTCTTAATGGCTGAAAACAGCGTCTTAGTTGGGGGAGAAGACATTAATGATCTCTCACGATTTATTGACATGCTCAAAGAACAGCTAAACGCACTAGAGGCCTCTATAGATAAGCTAAGAGTCTCTCCAAAGAAGACTCTAGAGACTTTAAATAAAGTGTTTGCTATCGAGGAAGAAATAGACGAGAAGTTTAGAAAGAGCCTCTTTGAAATATATAATAAGTATGCAGGCTACATATCAGCGCTCTTAATACTAAAAGACATATATGAACACCTAGAAGAAACCAGCGACTTCTTAAAGAGCGCGGGTGAAGAATTACGATATCTAATTCTACTAAAACTGGGAACAGCTTAGAACAGTCCTCGGAATGTTACGCGCACTTATTACACAATAGAGCAGTAATATTTGACTATGTGTGTGCTAATAAAGTCTACTGGGATGGCTACTACGGGACATTCCTAGGTGTGAATAAGCCTAGAGATAAGAATATTAAAGCACCACTAGAACTCTCTCTAATAGAAACCCTTTTCCTAGTAAAAGAGAATAAAATAAGAGTAATCGAAAATAACAGAGTAATGAGCCTCGAGGAGCTCCTGGCTCATAGCTCAAAAGTCGTTGAGAGGTTTGACGCGCTTTACAGAGTATATGTTGACCTAAAGGAGAGGGGGTTTGTTGTGAGGAGAGGTCTCAAATTTGGGTGTGACTACTTGGCTTATCGCTATGGTCCTGGCATAGACCACGCGCCATTTGGCGTTCTTGTCTATAATACTGGTGATAAGGTAGATCCAATAGAGTTTGTGAGAGCTGGTAGGCTACTGCACTCCGTTAAAAAGAAACTCGTAGTAGCTATTCATGGAAATGACAAAATAAGCTATTACGTGTTTAGCTGGTGGAAGCCGTAAGATTTAAACATATAAGCTTGTGAATTTATTCACTAAACATGCTTAACGCGTCTAACTAACTGGGTGCCTATATGAAAAAAACTGCTGATTTTCACGGGCAAGAATCTTCTAGAGGCAAATCCACTCACTACTCTTCAAGTAGCCGATCACACCACGCTAGTAAAGTAGAAGAGGTGAGAGTCCAGCCGCAACCGCTAATGGATAAGTGTAATCCCCTGTGCCCACTATTTCGTTGTGGTAGAGACGCTCTATTTACTATTAACAAGCCGGTTAAAGGGCGCATTATTAGAGTAGCTCAGTGCAGGCTAACAGGTAGTGACTGTATTAATGGAGAGTGTCAGTACGCTAGTTGCCGAATTAACAGTCTTCTCCCCGATGGTAGGTGTGTTAAGGCGCTGGAGAAAAAGACTTCTAGATTTACAGATGAGGAACTAATAAGGCAAATACAGGCTATGGAGGACTTCGAGTAGGTGAGTAATTTGCAGAAAGGTCAGCCCTGCGCGGGTACATCAATTACTCAGCTCTTGTAGAGCTCAATCATCCCAGGGAGATTATAGCTACTGGGTTCTTAAATAGACATGCAATTTTATAATTCAACCGCGCTAGGTAAAACTCTACTAGGAACGTAGTTTTTCATGCCTATTAGAGGCGAGTTGTGTGTTTATTAGAGGCATAGACGTAAAGGTTCTGAATAAGCTTGTAGAGGAACTGAGAAGACGCGGCCTGTGGGCTGAGAGGCACTCTTACAGTATTAGGATCATCTACAATAACTTAATAGTTGCGAGTCTCCACATCTACCCCGGATTTAATGAGGCTGTTCTCAGACTTTATGGCGATGCGGTCTCAGACGCGTATGTGCAGAAAGTAATTAGTGAAATTCTACCGCGAATACTGACGGGTATTAAACTAAGAGCAGTGAAAGTAAGGTAATTAAGCTAAGATTCTCACTTGAGAAGCCTTTCTAAGCCTATTCATCACTGTAAGACCTAGTCCTCTTTCCTCAAAGCCCTCAACTATGCCGACATCGCATCTCATCTCATCAAGCATTCTTAGCGTTTTAAAGAGGTTTTTAGCGACTTCGAACATGTTTGCTCTAGAACCTATTTCAATGACGTGAACACCTCTAATTGACCGGTAGAAGTCAGCTAGCTCTTTACTTGCTACTACGCACACTTTAGAGTACTTGCCGAGATACTCATTAACCGCGAGCATCATTTTCTCTACCAGCGCCTCGAGATCACCCGATACGGGGTCAATGAGCACTAGTGGCGTCTCAGGAGCGTAGTGCTTGTATCTCATACCTGGCGCCAACGCTGTGTGCGCTTCTTCAAGCCCCCTGGCGTAGTTAGGCACAAGCACTTTCTCGCCTAGCACTCGCTCTATTTCCTCTACAGGTATAGCCCCTGGTCTTAAGAGCACAGGTGGGCTAGATAGAATGTTGATAATGGTTGACTCAACGCCGTAGAGAGTTTCACCGGCATCTATAATAGCGTCTATTTTGCCGTAGAGGTCTTGAATAACGTGCTCAGCTGTAGTGGGGCTGGGCTTACCAGCTAAGTTAGCACTGGGCGCGGCGATAGGCTCGTCAGCCTCTTTAATAAGCGCTAACGCGACAGGGTGCGCTGGCATTCGAACAGCGACTGTGTCAAGACCCCCAGAGACTACTCTAGGAACACTCTTATTTCTCGGTAAGATGAGGGTTAGAGGCCCCGGCCAGAACTTCTCCGCGAGTCTTAAGGCCTTTTCTGGTATATTTGTAGCGACCGTGTCTAGCATTTCAAGGCTACTTATGTGAATTATTAGGGGGTTGTCAAAAGGCCTGTTCTTGACTATATACACTTTACGAGCGGCCTGCTCATTAAATACCAGAGCACCCAGCCCGTAGACAGTCTCAGTGGGAAAGGCGACTAAGCCTCCACTTCTGAGAATATCTACCGCTTTTCTTATAGTAGACGGGTCGGGATTGAGAGGGTTGACTTTCAGAATAAGGGTCACGGGACAACTCCATTTAGGTACTTGTACTGCTCAGTGAGTACTCCTGGAGTGAAGTTTTCTGGCGGTGTTTTAGTTAGGTACTCGAAGTAAATACAGGCTATTTCATGGGCTTCTTCTTGGAGTACTCTAACGGGTTTTTTCAAGAGCTCAGACGCCTCGTCCCAGGATCGACCCTGCAAGGCTTTTACAATCAATAAGAGTTCTTGAAGCCTACTAAGTGCTGGGCGCTTCTCTCTGGGTAGTAACCAGTGTAGTCTACTAATTCTAAACATTAAGTCAGCAGCGGCCTCAAAAGTCATAGGCCCAGTGCAGTAAGTCCAGAGCCTATCTAAGCCTATCAGTGTAAAGGCATTAGAGGGGTCGAGGTGTAAGTAGGGCTCGTTATCGAACATTAGTAGTACTACTTCGGGTTCTAGTTCTCTGTAGTTAACAGCTATGCTGTCGAGTAGCTTCATTTTAAATTCGTATTTTGCTATGTCCACGAGCTTAGAGACGCGCTCACTAATGGGCTTAATGACTAGTACAGTGTACTCGCCACTTACAGGGTTTCTGTCAGGGCTCATGTGTATAACGCTAAAGCCGTTTTTAATCCAGAATCTCAACAGCTCTTCTGTTACGCCGAAACCAGCACCAACCCACTCTAATCCGCGCTGAGTAGCCTCTTCAATTATTTTCTGTAGAGCCCAGCTACCAATACCCTTACCTTGAACAGCCGGGTGAGTAGCAATTCTAACAATTCGCCACCCCGTAGTCTTCGCGAATTCGAGGAGTCTTGTGTGTTTTAGGAATCTATCTGGTAGAATATTTCCTGGAATTCTGCCTCCCTTTAGGAGTTCTAGAGCTGTCTTCTCGTCTATGGGGCCTTCCTGCGCTATTTGAATGGCACACACTATTTTACCGGTAGAAGTCTTAACGGCCCTGATGAGGTGGTGTGGAGCGTCGGCGAGCATTCCGAGATCGTCTGGCTCGTTTCTATAGTGTGCAAGGACGTATATACCAAAGAGCTGTCGAAGCTCCTCTTCTCTCTCAAAGAGCTCGTGAGGTTCGTACTTGACGTAGATCAGCCTCTTCAACTCTATGTCTTCTAAATCCTTCTCGTCGAGCTCGACTGGCTCGGCGTCTAGTAGTAGTGTTTTGAATTGCCACTCCTCAATTGGATCGTTTAGATTATACCTAATAGGCTCCTCCATTTCGTACTGGTATAGAGTGATATTCTCCATGCTCTTGAGTCTCTTTAGAAATCTCACAGAAAATCCTCTGCCAGAGCCTTCGTAGCCGTGAATAGTTGTCGAGAATATTAGCCTATTGTGTCTTTCGAGAATCTTGTAGAGTAAAGGAACGTGTATTCCCGCAGCCTCGTCTACGACTACTAGATCTCCTTTGAGTTTAGGTATAGCTACCGGCTCCCAGTACTCAATACTAAATCCAGGTCCTCGTAATTCGACTACATACCCCTCTCTCTTCGCTGACTCGTATTTTAATCCGAGTTTCTCAAGAGCTCTCGATGCTAGAGTCATTAATGACTGGACATTACTCGGCTCAGGCGACGTTACTAGAACTCTGACTCTAGGCTTCACTTTTCTCAGGCAGTGTATAAAGCCCACTATGCCGATTCCAATAGCACAGCTCTTCCCGCGACCTCTATCAGCTGTTAACACAAATACTTTCTTGGTATTCTTTTTCGGCTTCTCGTGAAAGCTCTCAATAATCTTTATTACGTTCACCTGATCTCTTGTGAGAGCCAGCTCATATACCTCCTTGGGGAAAAGTCTTTCCTTGGGTATTTCTATTGCTTGTCTTGGAGCAGGCGGGGCGCGCTTTAGTGAGGGCTTTTTAATAACCCTATCGCTATTAGCGTCGTATATAGCTATTCCGTCGTGTTCTAGTAGTTTTTTCTTAAACCACGTGATGAAGATGTGCCGGGGTTCTGGGAATTGAGGTACAGTTAGTGTTTCTTTGAAAATAGTCTTAAATGTGTCCCAAGTCTCCCATGGAGGTGTTAGGAAGACTATTAAGCCTCCTCCCTCTACGATGCCCACTAGTCTGCCGACGTCGTTGGGTTTAAGGTCCTTTGTCAAGTCCATTACTAGTACTTGCACTGTTGTGCCGAGGTACTTCTCGCTCTTCTCGTAAACAGCGTACTCGAATTCCACGAGGCTCTCTGAAGAGACTTTCCTCTCGAAAACCTCCTTTAATTTAACGGCATCTGGGAACTCGTCGTGGTAGACATAGAGGCCTTTAATCTCACTAGATTCACTCTTACTTCGATATTTCTTGACGTAGTAATTAACAGCCCTAGATGCGAGTATACCCAGTTTTAATGGGTCGGAGCCGGACAGTACTATTAAAAATCTAAATCTATACTCCACGAGCTTGTCGACTAGCTTGCCAATTTCTCTAATTAGTCTTGTAAAGGATGCTGGTATAATAACAGTCTTTTCGTCGCTCAATACTACTACACGCCTTTAACAGTCTAGTTAGCCGTATGGTAGCTGAATTCTTCTAAATCCACCACTAGTACCCATCTTCTTTATCTCTCTTGCTAGTCTCTCGTACATGTCAATATCAGCTTTACTTAGACTAGGCGGTATCTTCGAGAGAGCCTCTAGGAAGTGTCTCCTGCTAACTTTGACTACTTGGAGCGATCCGGTGGTAGCGTAGACTTCTCTGAGGGCTATCATAGTAGCCTCTCTACAGACAGCAGCTATGTCGGCGCCTGTGTACCCCTCTGTTAAGCGTGCCAGTTCCTCTAAGTTTACGTCTTCTTCTAAGGGTATTTTTCTCGTGTGTACTTTGAAAATCTCTATTCGGGCTTTCAGGTCTGGTGGTGGTACATATATTAACTTGTCAAAGCGACCTGGTCTCAGTAAGGCGGGGTCTAGTAAGTCTGGTCTATTAGTCGCAGCTATCACTGTTACTCTGCGGAGTGGCTGTATACCATCTAGCTCTGTTAGCAACTGGTTTACTATTCTATCTATAACTCCGCTCGGATCGCTTCCACGCACAGACGCTATAGAGTCTATCTCGTCGAAGAATACTATTGCGGGAGCGACCATTCGCGCTCTTCTAAAGATCTGTCTAATAGCCTTCTCGGACTCTCCTACCCACTTGCTGAGTATTTCTGGTCCTCTTATAGCTATGAAGTTAGCGCCACTCTCAGTAGCCACGGCTTTAGCTAGAAGAGTCTTGCCAGTGCCGGGTGGCCCGAAAAGCAGTATTCCTTTAGGAGGCTGAATACCCATTTTCTCAAAGACATGTGGATACTTCATGGGCCACTCAATGCTCTCTCTCAACTCTTGTTTAACGTCATCAAGCCCTCCGATGTCACTCCATCTCACTTCTGGTACCTCGACAAAAACTTCTCTAATGAGTGTTGGCTGGACGCTCTTCATAGCGGCTAAGAAGTCCTCCATTGTGACTTTTAGTTTTTCGAGTTTCTCAGCCGGTATTGGCTGGTTTAAATCAATATTTTCAGCTTGCAGAAATCTCCTGAGAGCGTTCATGGCGGCTTCTTTAACTAGTGCCGCTAAATCAGCGCCTGTGTATCCATGCGTAATTTCAGCTATTTTGTCTAAGTCCACGTCGTCGGCTAGGGGCATGTTTCTAGTGTGAACAGCGAGTATTTCGCGCCTAGCTCTCTTATCTGGAGGTGGTATTTCTATTTCTCTGTCAAATCTACCCGGACGCCTGAGAGCAGGGTCTAGAGCCTCTGGTCGATTAGTAGCACCAATAACTATTACTTTACCCCTCTCCTTTAAGCCGTCCATTAATGCGAGTAGCTGTGCAACTACGCGCTTCTCCACTTCACCGACAACTTCTTCTCTCTTAGGCGCAATGCTGTCAATTTCATCAATGAAAATAATAGCTGGAGCGTTGGCTTGCGCCTCCTCGAAGACTTTTCTCAACCTTTCTTCGGACTCCCCGTAGAATTTACTCATTATCTCTGGGCCGTTGATGCTAATAAAGTACGCGCCGATCTCGTTTGCTAGAGCTTTAGCTAGTAGAGTCTTACCCGTTCCCGGTGGGCCATACAGTAATATGCCTTTAGGAGGCTCAATACCCAGTCTCTCGAATAACTCTGGGTGTTTAAGTGGCAGTTCCACTATTTCTCTAATTTTCTGCTTGACCTCCTCTAGATCACCTATGTCCTCCCATGTAACACGAGGAACACCCTCACTGATGAGCTCTGGTCTAACAGGTTGTTGTCTAACTTCAATTACAGTGTCCTCTACTACGTAAACCACGGCTGAGGGCTGAACACTCGTAACTACAAATCTAAGTCCGTAGAATGGAATGTCAATTACATCTCCGCGCTTTACCGGATTACCTAGTAGAGTCTTCTTAACCATTTGAGCCAAATACTCGGGATCAGCGATAATCCTGGTCATGCCACTAACAGGTGCTACAACTACGCGCTTCGCCGGGTCCACTCTTATAGGCTTTACCGTTACGTAGTCTCCAGGTGCTACGCCTAAGTTCCTACGTACAGTGCCATCTACTCTAATTATACCAGTACCCTCGTCTTCAGGATACGCTGGCCACACTTTTAGTATTTCTCTGCCTTTAGGCCCGATTACCTCTATGAAGTCGCCTACTTCTACGTCAAGTTTCTTCATGGTCTCTCGATCTATTCTAGCAATTTTTCTACCAACATCTCGTGAGCGCGCTTCGGCGACTCTCAGTTTTACAGTTCTCTCGCTACTCTGAGTAGACATGTACACACCTTGTAGAGTAGTTAACTAGGACTCCTTTATTAAGGTAAAACGGCATTGGAGACAAGAAATGAGGGGGTGAACATGGTTGAGCGAGTTAAGACCGGTATTCCGGGTTTTGATGAAATAGTGGGTGGAGGCATTCCAAAGAGAAATGTCGTGCTTCTGAGTGGAGGCCCGGGTACTGGTAAGAGTATATTTTCAATGCAGTTCTTGTGGAATGGGCTCCAACTAGGTGAGCCGGGTATATACGTGGCGCTCGAAGAACACCCTGTACAAGTCCGCATAAACATGAAGAATTTTGGCTGGGATGTCAAGCAGTATGAGCAGGAAGGGAAGTTTGCCATTATAGACGCCTTTACAGCGGGAATCGGCGAGGCGGCTAAGAGAGAGAAATACGTAGTCCGAGACCCCGATAGCGTCGAGGAGCTAGTTGACGTGTTGAGAACGGCTATTAGAGAGATCAACGCGCAGAGAGTAGTAGTAGACAGCGTCTCAACACTATACCTGACAAAACCCTCAGTTGCTAGAAGCGTTGTACTACAATTAAAGAAAGTGCTCTCCGGCATGGGCACGACTAGTATACTTGTGTCGCAAGTCTCTGTAACAGAGAGGGGGTTTGGAGGCCCTGGCGTGGAGCACGCGGCAGACGGCATTGTAAGACTTGACCTAGACGAGATTAACGGAGAGCTAGTGAGAAGCATAGTTGTGTGGAAAATGAGAGGTACAAGTCACAGCATGAAAAGACACGTATTTGAAATAACTGACAAAGGCATAGTAATATACCCAGATAAAGTACTCAGAATAACGCACTGAGTTGTTCACTCTACATTTCACAGTAGCGACTTAACTCCTCAACCGCGCTTCTATCAATAACACCCTCTCTCACAGCCTCGCATATCTCCCAGGGAAAAATCACCCACTTATCTATTTGAGCGTAATAGTAGTCCGGAATGTAAGAAGACCAGGGCTTTACGTATATGGCTAGGGTCCTAATAGACCTCGCTTTAAAGCTCGAAATATACTCCACAACTAGCTGCATTGTTCGACCACTATCTACTACATCGTCAACTATCAACACGTCTCTGTTAGTGAGTGGTGGAAGCATTGTAAATTTCAAGTAGGGTCTCTCTCCTCTCACCCCAATACCCCTATAGAATTTCACCTCGACAAATCCCATATCATCGACTTTAATAAAGTCTGCTAAGATCCTTCCCGGAATTAACCCGCCTTTAGCAATTAGCACGAGAGCGTCCGGCTTTCCATCCGAAAGCACTCTATTAGCTAAAACACCCAGCGCTCTGTGAATTTCACTCCACGAAACACATACGATTTTCTCACTACTCATATATTGTTCTACGAGACAAGAGTTTAAAAGTCTCTTAATAAGTATTAGTGAGCGGGCACCTTGACTAAGTACATATTCATCACTGGCGGTGTTCTCTCGGGGCTTGGCAAGGGCGTTGTAGCGGCGTCTACTGGAATGTTGTTAAGAAGATGTGGTTACAATGTAACAATCATTAAAATAGACCCCTACTTCAATGTTGACGCTGGAACTATGAACCCATACGCGCACGGAGAGGTCTTTGTCACAGAAGACGGTGGAGAAACGGATATGGACATAGGGCACTACGAGAGATTTCTTGGCTGTAATCTCTCTAAGGAAAACAACATCACATCTGGCCAAGTCTATTTAAACGTTATTTTAAAAGAGCGACGCGGTGACTATCTTGGTCAGTGCGTTCAAGTTATACCACACGTTGTAAACGAGATAAAGAATCGAGTAAGAGAAGTCGCTAGGGATTATGGCGCAGAAGTAGCTATCGTTGAGATCGGCGGGACGGTGGGTGATATTGAGAGCCTGCCCTTCTTAGAAGCAGCGAGGCAGATGAGATTTGATGAAGGAGTAAATAACGTATTTTATATTCACGTAGCATTAGCGCCGGTTCTACCTTCAGGAGAGATTAAAACTAAGCCTGTACAACACAGCGTTCAAGAGTTGCGGAGAATAGGTATTATACCAGACGCCATTGTCGTGAGGTCCTCTAGGTGGCTTGACGAGGAAGCTCGCTACAAGATATCTCTGTACAGTAATGTCCCGCCTCGAGCTGTTTATAGTAATCCCGACATGCCTAATCCTTACAAGTTGCCAATAATTCTACACGAGCAGGAGTACACCAAGTACATTTTAGAAAAGCTAAACCTCGAGTACAGAGAGCCTGACCTATCAGACTGGATTGAATTTGTTAATAGACTTGACAATCCAGTAAAAACGATTAAAATAGCTATGATTGGAAAATACACTAAAATTAGAGACAGTTATATTAGTATAATCGAGGCACTGAAACACGCCTCTGCATGGAATAGAGTCAAAGTTGACTTAGTGTGGCTTGAAGCAACTGATATAGAGCACAATTCAAGTAACCTGAAAACTCTAGACAGTGTAGATGGAGCGATAATTCTGCCTGGTTTTGGGGTGAGGGGGGCTGAAGGGAAGATCCAGGCTATACGCTATTTGAGGGAAAACGAGAAGCCAGTTCTCGGTATTTGTTTTGGTATGCAGTTAATGATTGTAGAGTTTGCACGTAATGTTATTGGATTAAGTGGTGCGAACACCACTGAAATAGATCCTAGTACACCTCACCCAGTAATAGACCTCCTGCCGGGGCAGAAGAATATTAAAGAACTGGGAGGCACTCTGAGGCTCGGAGCTAAGAAGATCATTATTAAGCCAGGCACACT
>JAJHQY010000006.1 GCA_020833085.1 Desulfurococcaceae archaeon | reverse complement strand
TAAAGTCGGGAACTTAAAGCTACTAGTATACCTACCGAACACGCTGGATATTAGAGTAGGTAGCGAGGTCACTCTGAGCATACCGTGGAAGAACACAATTGTACTACCACTAGAGCTGGAGTAGTTGTCTCCACGAGGAGTTCTCGGTGCAGAATGTACTCGTAGCGTGTTCTAGAGAGCCCCCTCTCAGTAGGTAGGTCTTTACTCGAATGCACTTTTCACTTAACACCTCAATAACCATAAATGACGGAGTGTAGCTCCCCCCTCCACCACCCCAGACGCCCGTGAGAGACCCCGGATTTAACAGGAGTATAGTACTGTCTGGGCTCGTGCGCGCGAAGTCGGCGTGTGTATGGCCCGACACGAGTAGTTGCACATTTAGCTTTTTAGCTATTTTAGAGAGCTCGACTGGGTTTCCACGTGGATATACGCCGTCACCGTGAACTAGACCAATTCTAAGCCACTCGTACTCAACTACAGCTTGTCGAGGCAGAGGTAAGTAGTCCATGTTTCCCCTAACGACGTAGAGGCGTTTACTGATAGTCTTGAGCCACTCGAGAACGCTCTCGCCAGTTAAATCTCCTGTAAAGAGCACTAATTCCCACGGCGCGCGCTCTGAAATGTAGTTCGCGATTACTCGTGGTATAGAAGTAGCTCTATCAGGTATGTGCGTGTCGCCCAAGACCAGTACTAGGCGGCTCACTTTAATCAGCCGGGTAAGTTCTCTTCACAGTTCGAGCCGGAGGTAATTCATCACCGCCACTCAGTACTACGTTAAAGGCGCTAATAAAGCACTAGCTACTAGCGTACCTCTCCAATTTCTTAGTAAACACGTAGTTAAATGGAAATGGAACTAGTATATACGTGAGCGTCTTAAAGTCTATCGCGGAGAGCCTCTTGAGGACTTCTCTCCCGCTACTATTACCGGCTAAGTAGCCTTCAATAACGCTATCCAGCACATTCTCATACACGTCTCGATTGTAAATAGCACTCCAGTACCCGTCAATAGTTAGTGTCGAGATGTATACGAGGAGGTCCCAGGCGAAGTGATCGACGCTGTGCCCCCTAGTAGCCTGCTCGGCGTCGACAATATACACGCGCTCACTACTAGTGTATACGAAGTTGGAGATTTTAGCGTCTCCAAGAGCCCAGCCGTGTTCGTGGCATTTACCGAGCTCTCTGGCAACCCTGTAGTGAACAGAGGTGGGGGCCTTGTAGTTATACACATCACCCCTCACGTACTCTCTCACTAGGATATTATCGTAGTAGTCTACTAGTACTATTCCGGGTTTACTAAAACAGCTCTCGTCTCTCATGAAGACTACTTCGCGGTCGAGTCGAGTAGAGGGGTCTAGTGTAAAGGGGTATTTCCTAATAGGGGCGTTCGACGCTGTGATTAGAAACCACTTAATTACCCCCAGCTCAGTGGCGTACTTCTTAACTACGTAGACACCCCCGCTAGTAACGAAGTAGCTTACCTGCCTCGAAGCCTCGTCTAGGAAGTCAATAATACTGGGTTTTAGTTTCACGTAGACACCACTTGAAGTTTCTCTGAGAGTGTTGAGTTGAATTCAGGTAAATTAGTGTTACTGCTCTATGTGTAATTTGCAACGTATAATACAGTCTGTAGTACTCTGTAGTGTAGTGATTAGTATCTATACGGCACAGGTGAATACAAATCAACAAGTACACTTAGCTTAGTAGTCAATGCAACCTCTCAGTTAACATGTAAGTGTATATGTTTAGTTATCAGTGGAGTGTAAAAAAGAGTTTCCGCGGAGTCTCCAAGCGAGCTCATCAGGAGTAATTTTATATACTGGGGTTACACTGGCTAGTGATGGGGGTTGTTAATGTTTTCTGACGCTCTTAGTGAGGACCGGGTATTCTACAGTGGCAACTTCATAGTAATACCCATTAAGCCCAGGAAGAAAATGGTTTCTCTGAGACTGAGTGAAGACGACTTAGCTACTATAGAGAAGTTTGTGATTAAGCACGGAGCGTGCTCTAGGACTTTAGTCTTGACAAAGCTTATTGAGGCGTTCGCGGAGGGCATTAGGAGGTCGGGGTATTGTGTCAGCTCGGTGAAACTAGAGTTTGTAAGGAAGAATGGTGAAAATAGTGTGAGTATAGTGCTCAATTTCAACAGTAGTGAAAAATAGGAAAGGGTACTGTAATCTACTTCTTACCCCTTATTGTCCCAATGATCATCTTGACTATGTCTGCTGGCAGCCCTATCATGTGGGCTATTTGCTCTGGTGTAAAGGCCTCGCCGTACTTATTGTAAAACTCCGTGACAGCGTAAATGGGCTCCATGTAGTATATTCTCCTACCCTCCTTCACCTTGGCTATTATGCCGAGTCTATTCAGCTTCGCGAGGTAGCGCGACTCTATAGTCCTAGCTCTACCAGTGTACTTCGCTACGTCGTCAGCTGTGACTTTTTTGAGTGCTATTACAGCGTCAAGTGTTTTGAGAACTGGTGGTGTTATAATAATGCCTCTCTTCACGAGAAACCTTATATCATATATTCCACACAACTCATTAGACTCCATTACACCACACCACTTTATCTCAGATATATCATTAGTACAGATCCTAATAAACTATTTCTCTCGGCAATAACAGCTGACAAAGAGATCCACAGTAACTACTAATTAGGTCACTGAGCGCTATTTATTAACTCACTAGTGCTCACTGTACTATCAAGGTGAGTCTCTACTTGTCTACTGGGATACTAGCTGGGGGCAGGTTTCTCGAAGAGGTTATTAATAGGTCGAGAGAGCACGTAAAGCACGCTATCGAGGGCGTTACTATTCTAGGTGCTGTTTTAAGGGACTACGACAGCTTAAGCTACGAGGAGGTACAGAGGCAGTACAGTGAGCTAAATAGACACGAGGAGGAGAGCGACAAGATCAAGAGGAGTTTAATGAGCCTTCTAAGAGTGAGCCGTATTCACCCCGAGGACAGAGAGGACTTACTGAGAATAGTCCTCACAGTCGACGACATAATCGGACTAGCCAAGGCCATTACTAAGAAGCTAGTAATATTCAAGCACTTAAAACTCGAAATACCGCGCGGGCTACTCAGCACTCTACTCGAAATGGCTAATAAGTCTATTGAGGCCGTTAAGCTCATATACGACCTCTTAGAGTACGCGGCGAGTAACTACGCGAAGGCTCTCGAAGTAGCTAATAAAATTGAAGAAATCGAGGAGGACGTAGACGAGATTAGACTCAAAGCCTTTGAGGAGCTCTTAAAAGAGTGCTCAATTAAGTTTAGAGAGGTGTGCATAGTCATGCCAGTAGTTATAGACGACGTGGAGAAGATCACTGACAAGTGTGAAGACGTCGCGGACCTCTTTAGATTGTACATAGTCTCGAGGTAGCAGCAGTGAGTATTTACTGCGTTGTACCAGCGGCTGGAGAGAGCACGAGGTTCCCCTGGAACAAGCTACTCTACAAATACCACGATAAGCCGGTAATAGCGCAGACGCTCGCCAATATAATCGAGTCGAGTGTTTTTAAGAGGGTTGTCGTCGTTCTCGGGCACCAAGCAGAGCTAGTTGCAGAGGCGCTGAGAGATTTCAGGGGGCAAGTAGACTTTATTCTCAACCCCGACTTTAAGCGCGGTATGAGTAGCTCTGTAAAAGCCGGAGTAGAGTACATTGTGAGAGAGTACTCTGACGTGAAGATTATATGTGTAAATCCTGGAGACGCGGCGTGGATTCACCCGGGTGTCTACGCGGAGCTCGTTGCGAGGTTTAGTGAGCGACTAGACGAGTACTACGTAGCGGTGGCGACGTATAGCGGTAAGCGGGGTCACCCTGTACTCTTCTCGTCAAGTGTACTCCGAGACCTCTTATCAATATCCGAGGAGAGAATGGGCTTAAAGGAGGTGACTTTCAAGTACAGGGACAAGACTATGCTAGTCGAGACGCGGTATCCCGGCGTGTTGCTAGACTTGGACACAGTGCTAGACTTACTAAGGGTGAAGCAATTCGTGTATAAGTAGGGCTTTGCGGCGTGAGAGTCGAGAGAGTAGTTATTTTAGACGGCTACACAGACGAGCCGGCTGGTCTGGGCGTCCCGCCCTACATAAACACGTATCCCAGACTAGTAGCTGGAGTAGTCTGGTTGAAGAACAAGAGTGCTACTGTTAGATACTGGACTATAGACCAGGCTAGAGCCGACATGTCTAAGTTCTTAGAGGAGGCGAGGAGAGCAGACCTCGTAGTAGTAATAGCCGGCTCAGAGGTGCCGGGTAAGTACATTGGGGGGGTACCGATTACTAGAGAGGAGCTGGAGAGAATAGCACTACTACTCAGAGACGTGAGAAAAATACTCGCGGGGCCGGCGGCGAGGTACGGGCTGGCTAGTGGTGGTGGTAGCGTAGCGGTAGAGCCCTCTAAAATGAGGAGCCTCTTTGACGAAGTGGTCTCTGGTGACATCGAGGAGTACTTGAATGAGCTCTTAGAACACGGCTTCGAGAGGGCTAGGCCCTGGATTATGCGTGAAAACTACGAGCTCGCTAACAGGGCCTTTGTAGTGGGCGCCAAAATAGTTCGAGAACACCCCTGCTACGGAAAGAACCTCGTCGTGGAATTAGAGACCTTTAGGGGGTGTCCGCGCTGGATTAGTGGTGGCTGTAGTTTCTGCATCGAGCCCCGCTATGGGAGACCAATTATGAGAGACACTCACGCTATTATTAAAGAAGTAGAAGTGCTATACGAGCTCGGAGTTAGACACATCAGAGTGGGTAAGCAGCCAGATATTCTGGTGTACATGGCTCACGGAGTTGGCGAAGAGGAGTTCCCCAAGCCAAATGTAGAGGCTCTCGAGAGGCTGTTCAGGGGTATTAGATTAGTAGCTCCGGGCCTAATTACACTGCACATTGATAACGTCAATCCAGGTACTGTGGCCAAGTACCCCGAGGAGTCTACGAGAGCTTTGAAAGTAATTGTCAAGTACAACACACCTGGCGACGTGGCGGCGCTGGGCGTGGAGTCTTTTGACCCGCGAGTAATTAAACTCAACAACTTAAAGGCGAGCCCAGAGGAGTCTCTCGAGGCTATTAGAATTATTAACAGAGTGGGGATTTTGAGGGGGTGGAATGGACTCCCCTACTTGCTGCCGGGTATAAATCTACTCTACGGGCTCCCCGGGGAGACTAGGGAGACTTACGCTATTAACGAAGAGTACTTGAAGAGAATTCTCGAAGAGGGCCTGCTCGTGAGGAGGGTTAACATTAGACAAGTAGCCGTCCTAGTCAATACTCCCCTCTGGCTTAAACGAAGCGAAGTTCAGCGCCTACTGCGAAAACACAGGAGGATATTTCACTCGCATAGAGTGCGCGTTATGAGGTTTTTTGACCGCGTAATGCTGTCGCGAATCGCCCCCGAGAACACGCTACTCTACTACTTGTACACGGAGAAGTACATTAGGGGGTTTACCATTGCGAGGTTTCCGGGGAGCTACCCAATAGCCGTCAAGATCCCGGGGAGAGTTAAGCTCGGGGAGTTTGTGACCATAAGAGTACTCAAACACGCGTCTAAGAGCGTTCTCGGAGCCCCCCTACACTCTGAGCTCTCCGTTCCTCACAACTCTAATTGAAACGCCCTCTTCATTAACATCTATAATTATCTCCGGGGCTCCGTAGATTAAATTGTGCTTCATAGCTAGAGTGTCCTGGTACGCGCCGGTGTCGAGAACGACTACGTAGTAGTCAGTGTTCTTGGTTGGTAGAGGCATGGGCACGCCTCGTAGTCTCAGCTTAGTGCCGGGCGCGGCTACTAGTCTGGAGTCGACTCTAGTGAAGAGAGGCTTATTTCCGCGTAAAGCGGTGCCAAGGCTAATATAGTGCGAGATCTCGCCCATACTATCACAGGTTAAATCAGCTATTGAGGCCAGCACGTCGGGGGGCTTGTTAAGCTCGTGTGCTGGCACGATTTGAAAGTACTGGTCAACGAGAACAGCGTCTGGTATATCAGCGAAGATAGACATGTTTAGCACGTAGCGCCTACTCGGAGAGGTCAGTATTTTCAGTAGCTCCCCGTCACTTAGAACATCGCGTACACTGGCTCTCCCCTCAAGTATTAGAGCTGAGAGCTTCTCGGCGACTTTGTCTTCTAGGAGTGCTATTAAGTCCTCGTATAGCTCACGTCTCTTCAAGTCCAGCTCGCCAGTAGATCTCAGCGAGATTGCAGCCCCCCTGATCTTTGAGAGCGCGGCCTTTAAGTCGTCAATAGACCTGACCTCCTCTAGGTAGCTCAGCACCGTGCTACTGCTCTCTGTGTTGCGCACAGCCGAGTAGGGCCTCACGTCAATAACTTTGCTTACGACCAGTCTGTGTGACGCCACTATAAACCTCCCGCCCTCAAACACTATGTGGGGGTTATTGGGTAGTTTTGAGAATTCTGAGACGAGGAGGTTAGCGTAGTCGGTAATGCCGTAGTCCGGCGACTCCTCCTCGCCATCTCTCGCGTCAATGTAGGGATAGGCCAGGCCCCCGCCCGGGTCGATCATTGAAATATTCTCAAATCCCAGCTCTAAGAGCTCTCTATACGTTTCTCTAACCTCCTCAATGTACTTCTTCATGTCGCGGAATCTCGAGATCTGTGAACCGGGGTGCATGTGTAGTAGTACTGACCTCTCAGCGATCCACTTAAAGTCTCCTTTTAGCTTCACGAGGGTATTTATTGTTAACCCGAACTTCCCCGCCAGTCCAGTAGAGCCAGACCACTTGCCGTGAGGCTTTGTAATGGGCTTAACTCGAATACCGACTTCGAGCTCCGGGTACTTCTCTACTACTTCAGCTTCGTGCTCACTCTCCACGTCTACTATTACGCGCCACCCCAGACTCTTCAACTTCAAGAGGGCTTCTACTACTCTCTCTGTGAATACGCCGTCGTAAACTAGCACTCTCGGCGTGTACCTCTCGGCTAGTTCAGCTAGTAGGAGGAGCTCGCCGAGTGAGCCGGTATTAAAGCCCCAGTTGTACTTCTCACCGTACTTAAAAATGCTCTCAACGACTACTGGTGTAGGGTTAACTTTCATGGGGTAGACGGGGACTAGTGAGCCCTTGTAGCCATAAGCCTCCATTACCTCTCTAAAAGTCTCGTAGACAAGTCGCATAGACTTCTCAATTAGCGGGAGCACTCTAATGTAGGCTATGTCGAAGCCGTGTTGCTTAACGAGGTCTACAATTCTGAGTACTCGACCACCGATTTTAATTACTAGATAGCCCTCCTCATCAATATCTATAACGTCTCCTCTAATACTGTGCTCCAAGCCGTAAACTGCTCTCGCGATTTCTCTAGACCACTCCTCTCTATGCATTTCTCTCTATGCCACTCTCCGCCTTGTCTTCTATATCATGGAGAGTGCCTTATAAACTGAGACGTCGCGGGTCAGGCGGTCCGTGAACACTTCACTAGTCAGGTAAGAGGGACCCTCTTCATCCCCGGAAATCACAGTAGAACGCCCCGACTTATTAAGACGTAGTGAGCTCTGCGAGCACTTGAGCTGTGTCGGGGGGTTTAAGTGGTCCTCTTTAGTTTCCTCTCAGCCCTCTTCAAGACTTCAACTAGCTCTTCGGGGGGCACGTAACCCGGGACAACTTCTACAGGGCGCGCACCGTAGGTGTCATAGTCTTCTATTCGTGTTATAGCCACGTAGGGGACGTAGAGTACGTGGTACATATCAGCCTCGTGGGGGTGTTCAAACGCCTCAATAGTCTCAACTATAATATTACTGTTCACTATGCCCACTTGGTTCATGAAGTCCACGACTAGTGGGCAGTAGGGGCACTCGGGCGTAACAAAGATCTTCACGTGCATCGGCACTTCAATAGACTCTACTTCTTCAACTACGTGCTTGTTTAGCCTAGTACCCTCTGAGATGTACTCGTGAACGTATATGAATGGAGCGAACTCGTGGCCGCTAGGTAGCCCGTAAAACCTCACGTTCTTTTTCGCAGTGTCGTATATAAAAGCGGGGACGTAGCGCGGTCTGAACTGGCGAGCAGAGCCCAGCTCGAGCACGTCAAAACCGAGCTTGCCACTACTTATTCTCGATAGCTCCTCTGCTAGTTGCTTTGCTTCGGGGCAGGTGTTACACCTCCCACTGCTACCAGGTCTCTCAGTGGAGTCCACTACTAGTACATCTCTCAGATTTCTCCGCAGAGTAGAGAAAAAGCGCCTGAGTTCACTAATAGTCTCCTCGTCGAATAGACTACTCACACACCACACCTCTGGGGTCTGGATTAATAGCTCTGAGAGCCTTATAAATAGACTCAGAGTGAGTGAGTTTGAAACCTCTCACGTACAGGGTTCTCGAAGCTCTCTACAAGAACCCCGGGCTCAGCGCGAAAGAGCTCTCCGAGTTACTGGGTGTTAGTGTCGAGAAGACTCGTAGTGTTCTCTACAAGCTGAAATCAAGCGGCTTTGTCGAGAAGGCTGGTAGAGGGTACATGCTAACTGAGAGAGGTGTAAGGTTTTTAGAGTATCTCGAGAAGTCGAGGAGACCCTCTCAGCGCGAGAGTGCAGAAGGCGCTGCCGGGGAGACTACTAGAATAAGCGAGGAGGCGGTCCGCGAGGTCGCTCCGAGCTCGCTCACCCCCGAGAGTAGAGGTGGAGGGGTAGTGACTCCTGCTCACGTGAATGCCTTAGAGGAGTTGAGGAAGAGAATTGAGGTTCTGGAGAAGAGGCTTGAGGACTTAGAGAGGACTGTGAGGGACTTAGAGAGAGCTCTACAAGCGAGGCAGAAGAGAGCGGAGAGTAGTGTTTTCCTCGAGGAGCCAGTTATGTTTTACAGTGACGCTGTGAGCAGATATGGGCAGGCACTCGTGGAGAGGCTTATCTCTGAGGGGAGAGTCAAGAGGGTAGGAGTGCTCCTAGTTGACAGCGAGTTCTACAGAGAGTTCAGGGCCAAATTCCCAATTAAAGTCCAAGACGTCGACAAGCTCTCTCATCACGAGAAAGTGCTCCTAGATGAAATGAGAAGAGAGGCCATGGTGGTGCTATTTGCTGGGAGAGAGTACAGGCTGGTAGAGTCGTAGAGGGATTCGAGTCTAAAACTACGCCTCAGCCTCCTCGTACTCTCCTGTTATAACTGGAGCGTACTTCTCCGGGCACTTAACGCCGCCCGGACACCCGCTCCCGTGCCTAATGGGGTCTTCTAGCCTACTGAGCAGGACGACTCGGCTGGGCACGGACTCGCTGAGTAGTTTGTAGCCCGTCAGCTCCGCCAGCTTCTCGGCAAAAGCCCTGACCTCGCTGTGAGAGGGCATATTACTAGCAGTTAAGCGCTCTCTACTAACACCCAGGTACATGTAGGCCTTGACTTCAACGTAGTGTGGATACCCCCTGTTAATGAACTCCGCGAACTTCTTCAAGGCCTCTTCGTGGTCGTTAAACCCCTTAACTAGAGTAATTCTGAACACTACTGGTGACTTGAAGGACCTCACCAGCTCAATTGTCTCCTGGAAGAGCTCCCAGGCTCGCGGTATGAGGGGCCTGTTGAAGTACTCGTACGACTTCTTATCCCACGCCTCCATGCTCACGTAGAGCTGTGTCGGCTCGACTTCGAGGTTTTTCAGCACGTCCGGCCTAGTGCCGTGTGTTACTAGAAACGTCGTGAGCCCCCGCTTGTGGTACTCCTCTATTAGCTCTCCGAGCCTCGGGTACAGTAGCGGCTCCCCAGCGAGGCTTATCGCGGCGTGTTTAGGCCTCATAGCCTCCTCGACCATCTCTTGATCCGCGCTGGGATTGCCCTTAAAGCCGGCGACTATCTGCCTGTGGACTCTAATACTCTCCTCGACGAGAACTTCTGGGTCGTCCACTACTGGCGGCCTCGTGTCGTCCCAGTGCATGCCTATGTCTTCCGGCTCTATTCTCCAGCAGTGTAGACACCTATTCCAGCACCACGCGACAACGGGAGTCATTTGTATACACCTGTGACTCTCAATTCCGTACCAGAGGCACTTGTAGCAGAATCTGCGCCTGATAATAGCCTCTCTAGTCCAGTGACACCTCTTAACGGCGCCTAGGACTCCTATTATGTGGTAGCCCTGTTTAGTGAGCCTCTCGTATATAGCCTTGTAGACTGGGCTACTACTCCAGAACTCCTCTCTACGCTCCCTCACAGCCCTCCAGTCAATAGTGGTCACTCTCCCACCTCACTGTGACCTCTACACTACTCCCTATTAACTCCTAAGGCGCTAGTGCTCAAGGTCTAGTTTTTATTAGTCCCGGCGAGTAGTCTACTGACACGGGTGATGAGCGAACCCGTGTCAGATCCGTGAAGACGGTTGGCGTTGCTGACTAAAGATAGAGGCTGATCGCGTTGTCTAAGAGGTATAGAGTCTCCACGGGGCTCGGGGAGGACTTCGAGTTCGAGCTAGTCGAGAAGTCACGCGACTCAGTAGTGCTGAGAAGCCTCAAAACGGGCAGGCTCTACAGGATTAGAGTAGACCACCCCGGCGAGAAGAAGCTAGTACTAGACGTTAACGGAGTGAAACGCGTAGTCTACATTAACGACTCAGACGGCGTCTACGTGGACTTCGAGAGACTACCAGTAACGAGGGTAGTACAGCAGAGCGTGACTATTAGTAAGGCGGAGGAGAAGAGAGTAGCTAAGAAGCCCCTCGAGGCGCCCGGTCTCGTGACGGCTCCAATAACTGGCCGCGTAGTCGAGGTAAAAGTAGCTCCGGGTACTAGCGTAAAGGAGGGCGACGTGCTCCTGTTAATGGAGTCTATGAAGATGATTATTGAAGTCAAATCCCCCTACAAGGGAGTAGTTGAGGAAGTGTACGTGGATAAAAACAAGCCTGTGAACAAGGGAGAGCCACTACTGAAAATTAGGCTGAGCTGATTAGAGAGGTATGTTACTGTGCTTCCTGAAGGGCCCGGGCTCTACGTGCTTAGTTGAGAGGGCTACGAGGGCCTCGTAGATCTTCTTTCTCGTTAGCGCGGGGTCTATAACGTCGTCGACGTAGCCGAGCTCGGCAGCTCTGTAGGGGTTGGCGAAGACTTCGCGGTACTCTCTGAGCTTCTCTCTGAAAAACGCCTCGGGGTCCGGGGCTTTCTCCATTTCCCTCCTGTACAGTATTCTCACAGCGCCCTCGGGGCCCATAACGGCTATCTCAGCTGTCGGCCACGCGTAGTTAACATCGCTGTTCAGAGAGAGGCTGCCCATGGCTATGTACGCCCCACCATACGCCTTCCTCATGATTACTGTTATCTTGGGCACAGTGGCCTCGGCGTAGGCGTGCAGTATTTTAGCTCCGTGCTTAATGATCCCCCCGTGCTCCTGGTCAACTCCAGGCATGAAGCCGGGAGTGTCTACGAGCGTTACTATTGGCAGGTTGAAGGCGTCGCAGAACCTCACGAACCTAGCGATCTTGTTACTAGCCTCTATGTCTATTACGCCGGCGTTCACCTCTGGCTGGTTCGCTACTATACACACGCTGTAGCCTCCTATTCTCCCAAAGCCCACAACAGCGCTCTTAGCGTAGTTAGCGTGAACTTCGAGGAAGTCCCCGTTGTCGACTATGAGCTCAATAACTCGCTTGACGTTGAAGGGCTTCATGGGATCCACTGGGACGATCTCGTAGACCTCGTCAATTCTCCTGTCTACGGGGTCGTCTGTTGGCACGTATGGGGGGTCCTCTGTGCAGTTGCTTGGTAAGTAGGAGAGGAGCTTTCTGACTATGGCAAAAGCCCCCTCCTCGCTCTCTGCTACGAAGTGCGCGACTCCACTAATCGACCCGTGGACATCGGCGCCGCCCAGTTGCTCAAATGTAACAGCCACGCCAGTAGCGGCCTTCACGACTTCCGGCCCTGTTATAAACATGTAAGAGCCCTTAACCATGATTACGAAGTCCATTAGTGCGGGGCTGTAGGCGGCAGCCCCCGCGCAGGGACCTAGTATAACGGCTATTTGTGGCACAACGCCGCTCGCCTTGACATTAGCGTAGAAGATCCTCCCGCACCCGTGGAGCGCGGCGACGCCCTCCTGTATTCTCGCGCCGCCCGAGTCGTAGAGGCCTATTACCGGGGCGCCGACCTGCACAGCTATTTCAATAGTCCTGGCTATTTTCTCGCCGTGAGCCTCGCCAATACTCCCGCCGAGGACTGTGAAGTCCTGTGCATACACGTAGACGAGTCTACCGTCTATTCTCCCATAGCCTGTTACCACTCCGTCCCCGTAGAACCTGACCTTGTCCAGGCCGAAGTAAGTTGACCTGTGCACTCTCAGCCACTGGAGCTCGACAAAAGAGCCCGGGTCGAGTAGCTTTTCAAGCCTCTCTCTAACCCACAACTTACCCTTCTGCTTCTGCTGCTCGATTTTGTCTTTTCCACCACCGAGGATAGAGAGCTCTCGTAGCTCTTGAAGCCTCTTCAGCAACTCCTCGTGAGAGCTCATTTCACTTAACCCTCTTAAACACGGCAACAGCGGCTATTGTGCTCACACCGCCTATATTGTGAATTAGAGCGGTCTCCGGGCTACTTGCTTTAAAACCGGGAAAGTCGCCTCTCAGCTGCATAGTGGCCTCGGCGGCTTGGTAGACTCCCGTAGCGCCAACGGGGTGCCCCCTCGCCTTCAAACCCCCGCTGAAGTTGACTTCCGGCTTGTCCCCCTTCTGGAACCTCCCCTCTCTATAGAGCTTAGCGGCCGCGCCCTTGGGGGCGAAGCCCAGGTCTTCGAGCGACGCGTAGGCTGTGATGTGGAAGGCGTCGTGTAGCTCTACGTAGTCTACGTCTTTAACTGTCAGCTTCGCCTTAGCCAGGGCTTCTCTAGACGCGATTACCGTGGACTCCATTGTGAGGAGGTCGCGTCTCGTAGTCATGTCTACACTGTCAGTGACCACGCTCACGCTTGCGAGCTCTACTAGTACGTCTCTCCCCACAGCTCTACTGATCTCTCTAGCCCTCTCCTCACCTCTAACTAGTAGGACTACAGCCGCGCCGTCACCTATTGGAGCGGCGTGGTAGAGTCTTATTGGGTCTGCTATTAGCGGGCTCTTGAGGATTTCCTCGAGCGTGGTCTTTCTGGGTAGCTGGGCGTAGGGGTTATAGCTAGCATACTCGTGCATTTTCAGCGGCCAGTACGAGAGGTCCTCCTCAGTGTAATTAAACGTGTTCATGTAGAGCCTCGCGAGCATTGCGTTGAGCCCCGTGAAAGTCGCGCCGTAGAAGACCTCGTAGTCGGCGTCGGCGGCCTGGGCGAGGGCCCTAGTCACCGTCTCGGTGTTGGCCTCCGTGAGCTTCTCCACGCCACCCACAGCCACCACGTCCACAACGCCGGACTTCACTAGAGCGTAGCCAGCGTATAGAGCGACGCCGCCACTACCACAGGCGGCCTCCACCTTGAAGGCTGGAATACCTCTGAAGCCGGCGTAGTCTGCTAGTAGAGCGCCTAGACTGTCCTGCTGCATGAGTACACTAGACGTCATGTTGCCTACTACTATGGCCTGAGGCCTAGTGCCCCCGGCGTCCTCAATAGCCTTCCAGAGGGCCTCGGCGAAGAGCTCTTTAGCGTGCTTCTCGAAGTGACGCCCTATTTTAGTCATGCCAACGCCGACTACGAAGACTCTTTCCAACAACTACACCTCTAAACTCAGTAATCACTACTCACTATACCGCGCGAGGTATAAAAGCCGCTCACACTTCAAGTACCAGGGGGGCTCATGGACGTGAGCTGGGTTGAGGAGCTGAAGGCGAGCCTCCTGGCTATTGCGGAGGAAATAAGAGACAGCGAGGTCAGGAGAGTCGTGATCGACGTGCTAGAGAAGCCGGAGCTCTCCTACTCAGCTACTACTCCGCTCATAAAGCTAGAGGAGTCGCCAGCGGCTCCTCGTAAACACCACTTCTTCACTGGCGGACTACTACTACACACGCTCTCAGTAGTGAGAGTGGCTGACGCCGTGTCTCGCGTTATCGAAGAGGTCTACGGAATTAGAGTTGACAGGGATTTAGTAATCGCGGCGGCTTTACTGCACGACATCTACAAGTACTACCAGTACGCGAGAGACGAGGTGTACGGGGGCTATAAGATGCGCGACGACTGGTACCTCGCGCACCACTACGCAGTAGTAGGCGAGCTAGTTATGAGGAGAGCCCCGGAGAGACTTATCAGAGTAGTGTCCGAGGTCCACGGAGACACCCCCTTCACGACAATTGAGGGGCTAGTAGTGCACTTAGCAGACTCTCTCGACGCGAAGCTCGGGGAAATACTGCAGAACACTGTGCTCGGCAGAGTGAGAGACCTAGAGGCCACTTGTCACTTGTACAAGGCGCTGGACAAGCTCATACGCGAGAAGGGGCCCCGCGAGCTCTTCTCGCTACTCTTCACTAGGCCGGAGGAGCTCAGAAGGCTTCTAGTTGAAGCGTGCACGCCCACTGCTACTGAGCCGGGAGAGAGGAGAGAACAGTAGAGTCACTAGTACACTCGCGCAGTAGGCTCAAGTACTCCACGGAGCCTCTGAGCTTACTGTACGCCTCAGTGAGGTCTCTACTAGTCAACACGTAGTCGCCAATGTACTTAACAGCCCACTTAACGACCTCGCCGATATCGCAATTCCACGTAATCACCCCGCTCTTAACTAAGAGGAGCACATCTAGTGGTGTCGGGATGAAGTCCTCTAACACTACTACTTGAGCAGGCTCTCTTCTCTTCTTGACTAGTACTGCGTAGTCAGTAAACCTGTCAACTACGAGAACGCCTCTCCAGTCCAGCGGAGCTCTCGTGTCGACTCTCTCGGGTAGCGCTCTCAGCCACTCAACCGGATCTACCCTCTCGAAGACCCTCGCCTTTACGACTAGCACTATAAGCCTAGTAGACGCGTTAACGGACTCTCTCGCGTGATCTAGTGTCAAGTAGCAGGTGTAGTTTGCACGAGAGCGCAGAATCTCCAGCACGGGGCTCCACACTCTGAAAAGCCCCCACAGGCCGCTGGGCAGATACCCGCTCAGCAGAGGCTCTCTGCAGAGCTCTACTGGTAGCGGTAGGTACACGGGCAGAGTAGTCCTCTCCAAGTACTCGGCGAGCCTACTATACCCCCTCTCGTGGAAGGGGACTAGTAGGAGAGTCTTCTCGGGGGGCGCCACCACTAGTAAAGCCCCCGCTCTACTTCAGCTCTAGACTCTCCACTCTAAGTCTCTTCGAGAGCTCCTCAACAAGCTCCCTACTCCTCTCCTCGAGCTCACCTGGACTACTCGCTTCAATAACCACCACGAGTTCAACGGGGGTCTTTGCGTGCGTCTTGAAGTACGCCCACGTGTACTTCGCCCTCAGAGGCTCAATAAGCCTGTCTACTTCTGACTCGACGCTGTGCCCCGTCTTCACAGTAATAATCCTCGTGTACTTCCGCGTTGAGAGCAGTAGGGGGGCTACGTGGTCCTCGAAGAGAGCTCTCATTTCGCCTGGCACTCCAGGTAAGAGGAATATGTGTTTAGAGCCGAGTACTATGTGGACTCCGGGAGAGACCCCGACTCTATTGTAGAGTGGCCTAGAGCCCTCGGGTATGTACGCGGCTTTAACTTGGTAAGCCACCTCACCTCCGACTCTGCTCCTAATCATCTCAAAGGCCTCGCTTGAGAACACGAGTTTAAGTCCCAGCGCCTCGGCAACAGCCTCTACTGTAACGTCGTCTCTCGTAAAGCCCATGCCGCCACTCACTACTACAATGTCTGCTACTTCGAGACAGCTCTTTACAGCCCACGCTATCTCCCCTCTCTCGTCGGGAACGCTGATAATTCTCCTCACTACAACTCCGTAGCTGCTAAGTCTACTAGCGAGCCACGGAGAGTTCGTGTCTTGGATGAGGCCTCTTGTGATCTCTGTGCCGACAGTCACGATGCAGGCACTAGTCAAAAACGCTCACCCGGGACTCTCACAGAGAGGCTCCAGAGAACTCTAACTCTCTCAGCCCCGTTAATCTCCTCGATAAACTCAGCGACAGCTGCGGGGACGAGACTCCTCCAGTCGCCGCCCCGAGCCATTAACTCCCTCACAGTACTACCACTGACGCCGGGTAGTAGGGGGGTCTCTCTCGCATTGAAACCGTGTGCTCTGAAGAGCTCCTGTACAAACCTGTTATTAGTGAACACGGCTTCCACGCGGGGAGTGTACTCGAGTACGCGGCGAGGCCACAAGTAGTTACTCGGAATGTTCTCCACGGGGACTACGTAGGCCCTGTAGTACAGGTCTCCTAGACCCCTCTTGATCATCTCGACGCGCTCGCCAGCCGTGAATGGGTTGTCAAACGTGTAGTTGTACTGGGCGGCCGCGACGACTAACACGACCTCGTCGAACTCGCGCAGTATGTAGTTTACTGCGTAGAGGTGCCCGTTGTGGAAGGGCTGGAATCTCCCAATAAATAGTGCTCTCTTCACCTCCAAGACACCACTACTTAGACGCGCGACTAGAGCTGATTTTTAGCAAGTACTGCTCTATGTATTTAACGCACTCACTCAGGCTCTTACAGCTCTCCCAGGCCTTAATGTACAGGAGGTTCTCGAACTCTCTCCTCATCTCCTCGAGATGTATGACTCTGTCGTCGATGTAAAGAATTGCCACGGTGTCTCTGCACTTTTCATAGCGCTTCTTTACTTCTTCAACTACGCGCTTAGCCATTAGCGCCTTGTTCGGGTGATCCTCTATAGCGTGGTAGTGAAACACGTCTTCGAGTCCGAGCGCTCTCAGCGCTTCAAGAGCCTTAGAGGGGTTGTTCCAGCTGAGAGTAGATAAGATAAACCCGCTCTTCGAGGCGTAGTCGAGTAGTTCTAGTGCGATCCTGTGCACTCTCACTACTACACCGCTCGAATCAACTATCTCCTCACTGGACAGCCTCTTAAATGGCGGAGTCAACTGAGATATGTCCTCGTGATCCCACAGCGTGCCATCTAAATCCATGAAGACAACAACACACATATCCATGGATAGTAATCACCAAGTAACAAATCTGCAACTAGAGTGAAAAGCGCCTGTCTCAGCGACCTCCTTAAGTAGCTTAGAGGTGATCTTGAAGACTTCCAGAGCATTTAACAGCCCCCTCAGCATCTTCGAGCGCGTAGAGCTCGCCGGGTAACACACTGAACTCCTAGTCACTACTAAGTAAGGGTTTGCGCTCTCTTCTAAGTCTCCCTGAAATCACAGCTAAGTCGTTCAAACCCTCAAAACTCCAAATTGAAATAAAGCCCATCGACTAATCTAATCTCTCAAGTTTGTACTGAGAATCGCTCTCTTATAGTGAGAGAGCTGGGTAGTAGCCTAGATCTTCTCTCCAGCACTGTTCTTCGTCTTCGGGACACTCCGAGACACGGCATTTAGGCACTCCAAAACAGCGTTTGTGTCGACTTCACCAGTGCTTTTAGAGTACCTGGTCTTTCTCTCAGCGAGTGTCAATGACGCGATTTAAACCCTGACTTATTTACTCAATTGACGCGGCGCGTAGTGATCACTAATTGAAATTCTAGGTGTGAGTGAGCTCATAGAGTGTAGGGTTATCGTAGTGGGTTGTCAACTGAGCGGTAGCTACTACTAAGAGTACTTCGCCAAACTCGCTGAAAATACTCGTAATTTCTCACCACCCTCTCA
>JAJHQY010000056.1 GCA_020833085.1 Desulfurococcaceae archaeon | reverse complement strand
CCGCACACACTGCCAGCTAGGTATAGTGCTAAGTGGCGTGGAGGAGAAGTAGTAGTTGAGTCCCTCAGAGAGCTCTACGCTGAGCTTACACCGGGAGTGTACTACGCGGAGAATGCGAGGTTAGAAGTGAGAAGTAGTGGTCTATACCTAGTACCAGACCACGGCGTCTTAAAACCCGTGAGAGTGTCGGAGTCGGGGTAAAAAGCGCTACAAGAGCTATAACGCTCTACAGGTCTAACTAGAACCCCGAGTGCGAGAGCGGGGCTTAACGTGAGGGGCCTCGTAGTCACTGGCTATGGAGGGCACGCTGGCTACGCCTACGCTGTTGCCCGCGAGCTCTCTAAGCGGGGAGTCGAGCTTGAAATAGTGGTACCACGAGATTATCCACACTTACTCGCGAGGTTTAGAGAGTTCGGAGTAGTGGATGCCATAACTCTCCCGAGAAAGCCTCTTGAGCCTCTCTACAAGACTCTACCTAAGTGGATTTTAAGTCTCCTCGAGTCTCTGCGCTACGCGCGGAGAGCCTATGATTTTGTACTCGCTACAGGCTCTAACTTCTCAATTCCACCCTCACTAGTACAGAGACTACGCGGAGTAGTAGTCTACGCTCTAGAGGACTTCAAGGTCTCGAGACCCTCTAAAGCCGTTTACGCACTGCACAAGCTGGGGGCCCGCGTTTTTCTCCAGTGGCCTGAGCAGTTGAAGATATACCCAGACGGTCTAGTAGTGGGGCCCGTCTACGAGCCGGAGATCTACGAGCCGCGAGACGAGGGCTACATACTAGTAACTACTGGTATGCTGGGCTCTCCAGAACTAGTTGAGGCCGTGTTAAGCCTGGACTACGAGAGAGTAGTAGTTCAGCTCGGGGATTTAGACCCGGAGTACTACTCTAAGAGAAAGCCTCACTGGGTCTTCTTCAAGTACACAAGTGATATTCACAAGTGGCTCGCGGGGGCCTCTGTAGTCATAACACACCCAGGCAACATCTCAATGACCGCGAGACTCGCGTATAGAAAGCCAGTAGTACTAGTCTACACTACTAGACACAGTAGAATACACAACTTACTAGACGCAAAGACCCTCGCCGAGAAAATAAACGCAGTATTCCTCGAGAGGGCAACACCGAGTAAGCTGAGAGAGGCAATAGAGAGGAGTAGAAAACTCTCGGTACCAGAGCTACCAGTCGGCGCGGAGAGAATAGCTGAGGTAATTACAAGGAAGGGAGTCTAGTACCTCACACCTCGCATATCCTCCCCCCGTGTAGTGTAGCCTCGTAAAACACTACACCGCCTCAATGAGGCGTGACCAGCGTATCGGTATTAAGAATGAGTGTGATTTGAAAGTAGCCCTAGTGTACGGCTTCTAGTACTCTCCGTGGCGTGTCAATTATAGTTACTCCTGGCACTTCTCGCAGCCTCTTAATAATACTAGTGTAGTAGGGCGCGGGCTTAACAGTGATCTCTACGTCGAATTTAATAGCACTGTAGGGGCACTCCGCGAGACACGCGTAGCACCTAGTACAGAGGTGTGGGGCCGCTGAGACCTTGAAGTACTCGTGAGGAGAGAGAGCACCAGTTGGACACGCTCTCGCCGCGTAGCAGTGCTCGCAGAGCACACACTTACTCCTGTCTACGAGTAGCGGTATAGTGCTCTTAGACTCGTAGAGGTCAACTGGGAGGATGTAGAGGGGGGTGCTGGATTTAATTGCGTGCATAGCGAGCGTGGAGACTAGTGTATCTGCTAGTCCGTGTACTATTTTACTCACAGTGTTCAACGTGGCCGGTGAGATTACTACTAGAGAGTACACGCCGTGATACAGCCTAGCTGCTTTAAAGAAGCCGGGCACCTCTCTGCTCTCGTAGACGACTTCCGCCGGGTAGACTCTGAGAAGAGCTCTCTCGAGCCTCTCTTGTAGACCGTAAGCTCTCAACACGTACTCTCCAGCTCTAGACACGTAGACTGTTACCGGCACTCCTCTCCGCGAGAGCTCCTCGATCACCTCGACCGACTCTCTGAGAAAGGCGCCGGCGCCAGTTACACCCCACGCGACCGCTCTAGTAGGCACTCTACTTGACCTCCTCCTCAATGTCTTCAATGTAGGCTAGAGCGTAGTCGAGCTCTTTAATGTACTTTAGTCTCGCTGTTACTCTACAAGAGCCGTACTTCACTACTACTCGCAAATCCATATCTCTAGCTCTGAGTGTAGTGTAGTCGTAGGGACCCCCGCTCGGTGAGCGCTCGAAGTGTATTTTAACCTCAACGCGCTCTCTAAAAGGCTGCGCTAGTAGCGCGCGCTTAATAGCCTCTTCTAGCACTCTCACGTCTTCGAGGCTCTTCAGGGGCGTTCCCGTGAACTGGTGTACAGCAGTCCCTATGGCTATGCCGGCCTCGAAGACAGCTCTATCTCTACTAGTGACTTTGGGCGAGAAGTACTTGGCCGCAGGATCCTCCACTACACCTCACCACTGAGATCTCTACTCCCCGCTCCGCGAGTAGCAGTAGTAGTGTCTTCGCGACTTTAAGCTTCGCGAGCTTAGTTGCAGGGTCTCTCAGGTCTTTACCCGGGCAACTAGAGGGCTTCTCGAAGTCGAAGCCCACTAGGAGAACTCGCCTGTACCCCGCGTGGTGGAGAATATAGGTAGCTCTATCACCGTCTGTAAAGCCGCCAAAATTGTAAACTAGAGGTCTCGGCTCCACTTGCGTAGAGCCCACTACGGGTCCGCGTAGGCGGGGCACGACCTCTACTAAGTTCTCGATATTATCGCCGTGAGCGTGAACAACGAGTGGCACGCCCTTAGCGGAGACCTCGAGTAAGTCGTCCACGCACCCGTCTAGATCCGTCACGACGAGGTCCGGCCTAACTCCCCTCTCTAAGAGTAGCCTGAGAGCCCCATCAGCGGCGCTAATAGTCGCTGTTGCCCTTGATAGGCTAGTCAGCTCTAGCGCGTAGTCGAGTTCGCGAGTGGCGCTCTCGCTACAACCCACTACGAGCGCCACACTTCTACCTTTAATCATCTCGAAGAGCTCTTCGGCGCTTATAGCATGTGGGTTATTTGCGAGGAGTCTACTGAGTGTGTCTGCCGCCTCTTGATCTCTGTGAAAACTCAGCCTCAGGGTGCTGGTAATTAGTTCACGGTATATTCTCCACCACTCTGAGGGCTCAACTAGCCAGCTCAACAAACTCACACAGAGAGAGTACTCGAGAGTACACTTCTACTTAAAAAGCGTAATAACTCTAGACTCCCAGGATCTTTGCGAGCAGGTGGTAAATGGGCTTGTCGCCGAGTAATACGACTACTACTAGGCCTATTAACATGTAGAAGACGTAGGGTAGTCCTGGTGTAACCCAGAGGACGTAGTCTCTGGGTATAATACCCCTCTCAACGAGCTCTAGAACTCTCTCTCGAGCAGTGTCGCTTAGACCCGCTAGATTAAACTTCACTTCTAAGCCTTGACTAGTCACTTCGAAGACTTGAACTGGATAGTAGTGCTTGTACTTGGGGTTTTCAGCGTACTCACTAGCCTTCACCGGTGTGGCTGTGACTACTAGTAGTGCCTTGTACTTCGCGGGTACTTGTGCGAGGAGATCTCTGTGGTGCAGAATATTGAGGACTCCGTGTAGTAGTGAGTAGAGCGCGGCTGTGATCGACGCGTAGAGAACTACCATGAGTGCTGGTGGGAGAACTCCCTGTTTAACTAGTGTAGCCCTGTAGGCTAGTGGGTGGTACAGGGCGAGTCCGAGTGCTAGTGACGTGTAGACGTCTCCATCTCCTGTAAACTTGTACTTGTACAGCACGAAGAAGAAGCCTGGGGTTACTGCTAGTGTGAATGCCGTGTAGACTAGTACTTCTAGTAGGCTCCTCGCAGTGAGTAGCGTGAGAGCGTAGAGTACTACTCCCGTGGAGAGGTAGGCGTAGACGACTCTACTGCTCAGCTCACGCGTCTTCAAGTCCTCAG
>JAJHQY010000055.1 GCA_020833085.1 Desulfurococcaceae archaeon | reverse complement strand
GCAGTGTTCTACGTGGGCTACCACACAGCCGCTGGCACTGTGCACGGCGTCTTCGACCACACTTACAGCGGCAGGGCGTTCGCGGAGATCAGGGTTAACGGAGTGAGAGTGAGCGAGTACTTAATAAACTCTCTCTGCGCGGGGGAGCTCGGAGTCCCCGTTGCCTATTTAGCCGGCGACGAGTACTTGAAGGCAGAGGTAGAGAGGTACACGCCCTGGGTTGTCTTCACGCCGCTAAAGCGGGGAGTCTCTAGGTACGCCGCTCTATTCTACGGGCTGGACAGGGTGCTCGAGGCTCTGAGGCGCGACGTTAATCTAGCCGCTGAGAGAGTTAAGCGGGGTGAGGTGAAGACGCTAGTGTGGAGTAAGCCGCTGAGAGTTGAGCTAGTTCTCAGAGACTCACTAGTAGCTGATGTTCTCGAGGAGAAGTTCAAGAGACTAGACGCGTACACGCTGTACTTCGAGGCGGAGAGCGCGAGAGACGCTCTCGCGACAATAGAGCTCGTAGCCATGGTTGCGTACGGAGTTGACAGTTTTAAAGCCGCGCTGAAATAGCTCCTCTCCACACTAAAACCGCGCGGAGTCAGTCCAGGCCAGCTTCTTCACGAATCCGCCGAGGTGCATTTCATCACTACGAGTAGATATTACTAGGCCCCCTATTAGCCACTTAGTAGCCTAAGACCTCGTCCCAGAGATCTCTCTCGGGCGTCTTGGGTTTCGACTTCTCACTTCTAATTTTGAAGAACTCTACTGCCACATCCGGGAATAAACAGTACGTTAAGACGTCTTCCTCCTTAGTGTAATAGCCTAGTTTCACGACTTCCTCCCGGCACTTCTCGTAAGCCGGGTCTAGTAGGTCAGCCGGCCTCGTGTTAATAGGCTCTTCGTTCTTCAGCACTATTTTCAGCACTTCTTCTTTAATAGGAGCCGGGGGCCTGCCGTAGTAGCCTTTAACGTAGTTATACGTCTCCTTAGCGATCACGCTGTACCTCCCGTAGAGGACATTGAGAACCGCTTGAACACCCACTATTTGAGATGTCGGTGTCACTAGTGGAGGCCACCCCAAGTCTTCTCTAACGCGCTTAACTTCTTCGAGTACTAGTGGGAGTTTATCCTCTGCTCCAACTTGCTTGAGCTGAGTGAGGAAGTTGGATATCATGCCGCCTGGGATCTGGTGTTCTAGCACGTTGGGATCTGGCATGAACACTCTTATGTCCAGTAAGTCCTTGTACTTAGTGAAGAGGATCCTGTACAAGTACTCGCTGATCTCCTTTATGACCTTCATGTTTACTCTGGGCTTCTTGTCGGGTGGTAGGGCGTAGTGCATTGCCTGTATACTGGGGTGACTCGCGCCGAATGCTAGTGGGCTAATAGCCGTGTCTATGATGTCGGCGCCGGCCTCTACTGCTTTAATGTAGTTCGCGACTGCCAGCCCGCCTGTAGAGTGCGAGTGCACGTCTACGGGGACCTTGAAGTTCTCTTTAATAGCCTTTACCAGCTCGTAGCAGGTGTAGGGGTCTAGTATCCCCGCCATGTCCTTAATAGT
Organism: Desulfurococcaceae archaeon; assembly: GCA_020833085.1. The sequence continues at coordinate 2,421 of JAJHQY010000055.1, read as the reverse complement.
AATGAAGTCTACTTCGAGCGCTAAGAGCTCCTCTGCGAGCTTTAAGTAGTACTCTAGAGTGTGCACTGGGCTCACCGTGTACGTTATAGTGCCCTGTACAATTGCGCCGAGTGACTTGGCTTTCTTAATAGACGTCCTCATGTTCCTCACGTCGTTCAGCGCGTCGAAGACCCTGAAGACGTCTATACCGTTTTTGTACGCGTGCTCAACAAACTTCTCGACAACGTCGTCTGGGTAGTGGCGGTAGCCAACTAGATTCTGCCCGCGCAGGAGCATCATGAGCTTGGTCTTCCTAACTCTCTCTCTAATTATTCTGAGCCTCTCCCAGGGGTCTTCTCTCAAATACCTAATCATGACGTCAAAAGTAGCGCCACCCCACATTTCAATAGCGTAGAAGCCCGCCTCGTCAATCTTGTCCAGTATTGGGATCATGTCTTCAGTCCTAAGCCTAGTAGCTATGAGTGATTGGTGAGCATCACGCAGAGTCAAGTCTATTATCTCTACCAAGATAGGGCACCTTTAATTTTAGGAGATAAAAGTAGGGGGTTAAAACTAGCACGGAATTTACGAGAGCGTCACGCCAGCTAGGACTGTGCCCGGCGGCACGTAGCGGCCGGGCCATATACGCGAGTCCTTGACGATCGCCCCTCTCCCTATGTACACGTTGTTGCCTATAACACTGTCCTCCACGACTGCCTCTTCATCTATAATTACGTGTCTCCCCACAATACTCCTCACTACCCGCGCTCTCTTGCCAACACGACATCTGTCCATAATCACAGACTTCTCTACAACTGACTCCTCTGATATCACCGTGTAGTGGTCTATTACGGAGTCCGCTATCTCCGCGCGATCTCCTATACTACAGTGCCTTCCAATTAACACATCACCCCTAATTACTACTAGCCCTGCTCTCATTCTCTCAACTAGATTTCTCTGAAACTCGCGTGAGAGAGCTCTTCTACCCATAGCTCTTAGGCCATTGTAGACAAAGTCCACTCCTAGTCTCTCTGGAGTGCTATTCCTCAGAAAGTAGAACACCGCCTCCAGGTACGCCTCAGGAGTCCCCACATCAAACCACGCGAAGTCCTCCGGGTACCCGCACACTCTGTACTCGCTCCTTATCATCGCGGGGATTACGTCCTTGCCGAAGTCCACGCGGCCTTCTTTGTAGAGTCTAGCCCCCTCCTCGCCCTCAAAGAACTCGAGAAATCTCCTAGTATTCAGTACGTAAATACCTGTATTCACTAGGTCTGATGGCGCCTCTTCAAGCCTCTTGGGCTTCTCGACGAAGTACTCTATAATGTTATCTCTACTCAGCTTCGCGACTCCATACCTAGTGATCTCCTCGAAGCTCTTAGCCTTCTTCAACACTATAAGCATGTCGCAGTTTCTAGTCGAGTAGTAGTACCACACACTCGAGAGGTCTAGGTGGCTAAAGACGGTGTCACACTGAGTTACGAGAACGTCGCCCTTGATATTGTAGTACTGCAGTATGGCGAGAACGGCTTCCGCATTGCCACGCGAGAGAATATTGGGCATGTACCTAATTCTAAACTGATCTCCACTAAGATTAAACCTGTGCGCTAGTGCCTCGCCCAGGCCGAAGTGCTCAAAGACCTGCACGTAATTCACGTAGCCACTAACGCCGAGGTACACTTCACGAATACCGCTTATAATTAGTGTTTCGAGAATGAACTCTAGTAGTGGTCTATTGAGAAACCTGATCATAGACTTAGAAGTGTCCACTGTTAGCGGGTAGAGCCTCGCACCGACGCCGCCTATGGGTATAATCGCCGTTGATATAGGCGTAATAGGGCTCGCCACGCTGACCACCAAACTAGTCATCTCAGTGCGCGAGAGGCGCTACTTAATTCTCAGTACTGGAGCTCCTCTAGTCCTCGCCGCTTTCAAGTCTCTCAGAGCCGTGTTTACATCTTCTAGCCTGTAGACCTGCACGTGCGCGTCAATACCGTACTTGGCGTAGAACTCTATAAACTCCTTTACATCACTCCTCGTGACGTTAGCCACGCTCTTAACTTCTCTCTCCATCCAGAGGTGCTCAGCGTAGTCGAGCACTACTGGCGTCTGCTTCCTAATAGCGTTAATTACTAGTCTACCCCCTCTCTCGAGCAACTCCAGCGCTCTCCTCACAGTCTCCCCCACGGGCGTGAAGTCAATGGCCGCGTTTACTCTGCGGGGAGGGGTCTCGGAGGGGTGGCCCACCCAGTCAGCTCCTAGCTTCTCGGCGAGCTCTGCGTGTTCTCGGCTACGAGTAAAGACGTACACCTCTACTGAGGGGTGTAGCTTCTTAATAACCTGTATTACTATGTGTGCTGAGGAGCCGAAGCCGAAGAGGCCTACGCGGTAGCCATCGCGTATATTAGCGAGTTTATAAGCTCTCCACCCAATACTCCCAGC
>JAJHQY010000054.1 GCA_020833085.1 Desulfurococcaceae archaeon | reverse complement strand
AGCAGTACTCGTGAGCCCGGAAACGGAGGGCTAGGACTCGCAGACGTCCTCGCAGTTAAGTCCTTTAATCTCGATTACTTCTACAGAGGGCTTCTTACCGTTAAGTACTAGAATTTTATTGTAGAGGGGCTCTCCAACTCCCAGTATTATTTTAAACACTTCGTTCACTTCAAGCAACCCCAAGAGCCCAGGAGTAGTAGCTACTACAGCAACTCTGCCCCGCTCTCCCCCCTTCACTCCTCTAAATATGCACCGCAGGCACGGTGTCACGCCGCGCTTAATAACAGTCAGCTGGCCGTAGTACTCGCCCACCCCCGCGTGAACTAGTGGTTTCGAGTACCTCCACGCAACTCTATCTAGAGTAAACCTCGCCTCCCAGTTATCTAGCGCGTCGACTACTACATCTACGTTCTTAACGTGCTCTTCGAGAACACTCTCCGTTATAGTCGCCTGCACTGGCAGCAACTTAACGTGCGGATTGAGAGCTCTCAGCCTCTTCTCGGCTACAAGCACTTTAGGGGCTCCAATGTCCTCGGTGGTGTAGAGTACTTGTCTCTGGAGATTACTCAGCTCGACCACGCCGTCATCGATGAACACTACTTCACCGATACCAGCCGCTACTAGGTAGTACAGCACAGCTGAGCCTAAGCCGCCAGCACCCGCAACTAGTACACGTGACTTTTTGAGTTTTAACTGACCCTCACAGCCAATAACTAGTATTTGGCGACTATACCTCTCAAGCTCCTCGCTACTAAGCTCACTACACGCTTCTAAATCACCCACCCGACTTCACCGTGAACACCACCACCTCCGAGTTCCCCTCGATCACGTCATCCTCTGTGACTACTTCTCCATTTTTCAGCACTATGTGCTCGGAGACCGTGAGCCCTAATTTCGACAAGAGCTCTCTAACAGTAATCCTCTCCACGTCGAGCTCTACTAGCTGATTAGTTTCGAGAATTTTAACTCTCAAGACCACTTCTACTACCACCACTACTACTCTGAGTACTCGGAGGTCTAATATAGAATCTTATTTTCCCGTTGTGGTAGTCCCGAATAACAGCTCTCGCGGCCTCTTCTATAAGGGGCTCTTTAGTAGTCTTGTAAAACCAGCCCCTCCTAACCGCGATCTCTTCGAGTATTCTGAGAGGATCCCTAGTCTCTATACCATAAGCGTGGAGAAATGCATTGGGATTATACGCGAGAATTCTCTCAATTAACATTATAGCCGGCCTCACGGGGTCTTCTAGCTTCTCAGGGGGGTATCCTCTAATCAGCCTCTCAATTTCATTACCGTCAATTGGCAGTATTCCCGGAGTATCTATCATTAATATCTTGTTGTCTACGCGGTACAGCTGAAAGTGCCTCGTGTACCCGGGGCTCCCCGGGTAAGGGCTAGTAGGCGCTGAGTGCCTGCCTTTAAGCGCGTTAATAATAGAAGACTTCCCCACTTTGGGGTAGCCCACAACGCCAACTACTACGGGGAGGGCTGGCGCGTTTCTCTTTATCGCCCCCCTCAGTTTCAACGTGCCCATGTGTTTTGAAGCCGCCATGTAGACTGCTGGAAACCCCATTTCCTCAAAGTAGTCTTTCCACTCCTCCGCCACTGATCTCGGGATTAAATCCGCCTTGTTGAGGACTACTATGAGCTTTTTGCCCTTCCTCTCTACAATACTCACTAGTTTCCTACTGAAAGTACTGAGGGGGTCTCTAGCGTCTAGTACGTGTAACACTACATCTGCTTTTGAGACCAAGTTCCATATTTGACCCCAAGAAGCCAGGACAATACCTCCCGGGCTAGTCGCCGCCCCCTTCATAGTCCTTAAACCTCTCCACTACCTCCAGCGGCAGCTGAGAGAGCCAGTCAATACTAACCCCGGATTTTAGAGTGATCTCCCCTCTAATAGCCCTGCAAATAACATCAGCTACCTCTTCCGGGCTCGTAGTAGTGGTGTCTATTTCGTGTACTCTACTCGGGTCGAACGCCTCGAGGGCGCTGTAAGCGACAACTCCCAGTATCTCCGCCATGACGTTCTCGTTTACTTTGCGTCTACTCCACCCGCGCTTCAACAGCCTCTCTTCTAGTACGAGTGGGTGTGTTCTGAGGACGAAGACTGCGCTGACTAAATCACTGGGTAGGAGCTCTGGGTAGTGAGTCTCAATGACGACATCACTGCTGAGCTTCGAGACGTACTCCCTGATGAAGTCGGGTACTCTCTCCTCGTCTACAATGTAGCTACTCCTCTCCTCGTCGTAGGCGACTACTAGTCCGCGCTCTAAGACCAGTTCACTTAAATTCACCGCTAACACTCCGCAGCGCTCCGCCAATTTAGCGCCAATACTCTTCTTGCCAGTGCCTGGTGTGCCGGCTAGCACGAAGACCCGGCCCAATACCAGCACCTCTCGGTGTTCCCGGTATTTTTTTATACCCCTTTCAGGACTAATCTATAACAAGTCTATAACGGCCTCGTAGATGGTGTTTAAGACTTGAGTTACGAGAAGCGGATCGGCGAGATCGCTTACACTCTTCCCGGTCTACGTGACGGCGAGGAGGTACTCTCGCTGACTATGAGCGTGTGCCCGTACTGCTACAGAGTTCTCCCCGCCGTGATACTCGAGAGGGAGGGGAGGGTCTACATTAGGCGTATCTGCCCCGAGCACGGCGTAGTAGAGGAGGTGTACTACGGAGACGTGGAGTTCTACAAGAGAGTGACAGCGTTCTGGGACGAGGGCAGGGGGGCTAAGCACGTCTACACTTCAGCTACGAAGCCCTGCCCGTTTAACTGCGGGCTCTGCACAATGCACAAACAGCACAGCGCACTAATAAACCTCGTAGTGACGAACAGGTGTGATCTAAGCTGCTGGTACTGCTTCTTCTTCGCCGAGGCGGCTGGATACGTCTACGAGCCCACGCTTGATCAGATTAGATTTATGATTAGAAGCGTGAAGAAACAGGGCGTTACTGTAGCCGTGCAGCTAACTGGCGGAGAGCCGCTACTACGCGAAGACCTAGTGGAGATAATTAAATTACTGAGAGATGAGGGTGTGAAGCACATACAGCTCAATACTAACGGCCTGAAATTCGCGGAGATGTTTACTAAGAACCCGGAGGAGGCTGTTGAGTACGCTAGAGCTATGAGAGCGAGTGGACTGAATACTGTGTACTTGAGTTTCGATGGAGTAACACCTAGAACTAACTGGAAGAATCACTGGGAGGTCCCCTACATCCTCGAAGTGTTCAGGAGGGCTGGAATTACAAGCGTAGTCCTAGTGCCCACTATTATTAAGGGAGTTAATACACACGAGCTGGGAGCGATTATTAGGTTCGCCGCTAAGCACATCGACATTGTGAGGTCAGTGAACTTCCAGCCGGTGAGCCTAACCGGCTTAATGAAGAGACACGAGCGCGAGAAGTACAGAATAACTATTCCAGAGGTCTCAAAGCTCATTGAAGAGCAGACCGAGGGCGAGATAACGAGAGACTCGTGGTTCCCCGTAAACGCCAGTATAGCGTTCTCGAGGTTTATTGAGGGGTTCAGCGGCGAGTTTAAGTTTGAAATGGCTAATCACCCAGTGTGTGGTGTGGGAACATACGTCTACGTGGACAAGAGCGGTGGGAGAATTAGGCTAATTCCCATTACGAAGTTCATAGACGTCGAGGGGCTACTCGAGTACTTGAGAGAGAAGTGGGTGGATCTCCTCAGCGGGGGTAGTAGAATTGTAGCTGGTCTTAAACTACTCTACACTATTAGAAGGTTCATAGATCAGGACAAGGCTCCGAAGGAGTTCGACGTGTTCAAGATCCTCGTTAACATAGTGTTGAAGAGGAGCTACGACGCGCTGGGTGAGCTTCACTACAAGCTCCTCTTTATAGGGCAAATGCACTTCATGGACCTCTACAACTACGACATACAGAGAGTTCAGAGGTGTAATATACACTACGCTGTACCCGACGGCAGGCTAATACCGTTCTGCGCGTTCAATATATTCGACGACGTGTACAGAGACAAGAT
>JAJHQY010000053.1 GCA_020833085.1 Desulfurococcaceae archaeon | reverse complement strand
GCCAGAGTAGAGGGGTCTGAGTAGTAAACTGTGTGAGAGGCCTCAATGAGCCCTCTACTCAGAGCGCGCCACCTCGCGTAGTCCATTGTGCTAATCATAGTAGAGTAGACTCTGCTAGAGCCCTCTCTGTAGAGCACTCTAAACCCCCCACTGAGACCCCCGAGGACTACTCTGTAAGTCCTGTAAGTGGGGTACAGGTAGAGCTGCCCGACTAGAGGTGAGAGCGCGGCGTGTACTTCGCCCTCGGCCAGTGCTCTAGTGGCTTTTAAGCCGTCTCTGTAGACGAGCACTTCGACTCTGAAGCCCCGCTTCGCGAGTCTCTTAACAAAGCCGCCGAGAAACAGGTACTCGCTGGAGTAGACAATCCCCACTCTGAGCGACTTGTGATCCGGCTCAGCGTGCCTCTCAGAGAGCCCGGGCTTGACGTAGACTACTTTACTCCTCCCAATAGTAGTCCTCGCTATAAGCCCCTCTAACTCCAGCTCGCGGAGGATCTCTGAGACCCTGCTCTTAGAGACCCCCAGCGCCCTGTGAATGTGCGACTGCGGAATGTAAGAGCCCTGATAGCTCTTTAAGAACTCTAGTAGGCGCCTCTTAACAGAGCTCATTGAGCGCACACAGAGGTATTTTTAAACTAGGCTCTTAATAAACTCCTCTCAGAGGCGAACAAGTGTTCGGTGTTCACCCGTGAACAGGCTAGCACTCAGACTGCTCCAAGTAGCTCTACTACTCTGCTTCTACATAGTACCCTACGCCGCCCTGCCCGGAGCGCGCGGACTAGAGCTCTTTACTGCGTGGACTGCGCTGACGCTCCTAGCTGGTGTCGTCTCGATAATTGAGCTGTGGAGGAGGAGGTGAGCTGGTTGAGAGTAGAACTCCTAGTCCTCCTAGTAGCGCACATAGCTGTAGGGACTACTCTAGCACTACTCTCAAGGAGGTATTTTACTAAGAGTCTGCGCGACTACTACACTGCTAGTAGTAGGCTCGGAGCTCTGCTCTCGGCTGGAACCTACGCGGCGACTACTTACAGCGCGTTTATGATGGTGGGGCTCGTCGGAATGACCTACGCTACTGGTATCGGCGCTCTCGGCTTCGAACTCCTCTACTTGGCCGCAACAGTAGTCATTCTCTCCACTATTGGCTACGAGATCTGGAGGCTGGCCAGGAGATATCAGTGGCTCGCTCCCTCGCAAATGCTGGGAGACCTCTACAATAGCAGAGTTCTCGCAGTGGCCACCGCGCTCGTCTACTTGTTCGCAATGGTGCCCTACCTCGCCGCTCAGATAAGGGGCCTCGAGGCGATGTTTAGTTACGGGGGCCTGGGGTCGCTGGAGGCTATTCTCATATCCGCCACTCTAGTCTACTCGTGGATATTTATCGCCGGCATGTGGAGCGTAGCTCTCACAGACACCTACCAGGGGTTCTTAATGCTGAGCGGGGGGCTAGCCTACTTGATCTGGGCGCTCTTCTACCTAGCGCCGGCGAGGGGGCTTACTCTCAGCGACGTGTTCACAGAGCTCTCGAAGACAGGGCACTTGGGGCTGACAGGGTTCTGGTCTCTCTCCACGTTTATAGCCTACACGCTACCCTGGGCTTTCTTCGCCATTACAAACCCGCAGGTAGTTATCAGGCTCTACGTCCCCCGCGACGAGGAGGCGTACAAGAAGAGCGTAGTCGCGTTCTACATCTACGGGTTCCTCTACACCCTAATAGTCGTGCTAGTCGGCCTCGTAGCGGCTGGTCTAGCCGCTACTGGAGCCCTGCCCAGGGGTCTGGGCTGGGACTCCGTTACACCCTACTTGCTCGGACTCATGCACCCGCTTCTAGGGTCTCTAATAGCTGTTAGTGTAATAGCGGCCGCGGTCTCCACGGCTAATAGCATAGTCCTCGCGGTGTCTAGTAGTCTAGTGTCGCTGAGCGAGAAGAAGAGCCTGGCAGTAGCCCGGGCTGTCGACGCCGCACTAGTAGTAGCCGCTACGCTAGTAGCCATGCTGGGCGCTGGATTTATAGTTGAGCTCTCCGTCTTGACCTCGGTAATACTGCTACCACTAGCCCCCATTACAGTGCTCGGAGTGTACAGGCAACCCAGAAATAGCACAGTGATGAGGAGATTCGCCCTCGCGTCACTAGTAGTGGGCGTTGGGCTCGCCACGTACTACGCTACTGTGCTGGGTCCTAGAAGGGCTTTTAGAGAAGTGGTGGCCGGCTTACCGCTCTCGGCGTGGGTACTACTGGTCTCGACACTGATACTGGTAACTGGACACTTAGTCGAGTCGAAACTAGCGGGTTCGCGGAGAGCCCTTCGAGCCCGGCCTCCCGGCTAGAGGACAGCGCTACGTGTAAACTACGTATTCGCATGTACACATATATAGTCTCTATACAGGAAAGTTTAATTAATTAAGAGCCGTTTACACCTGTCTTGGTGTTATACCGTGAGTCAAGTTAAGAAAGACTGGTTTGCCCTAGCTGAGAAGCTCCACAAGTACTACCAGGGTAAAATCGAGGTGGCGCCTAAGTGCCCGATTACCAGCTTCGACGACTTCAACATATGGTACACGCCGGGCGTTGCTGAGCCATGTAAGAGAATTAGAGAGGGGGGTGAGGACCTCTCCTTCGAGTACACGTGGAGGTGGAACGCTGCCGCTGTGATTAGTGATGGAACGCGCGTCCTGGGGCTGGGGAATATTGGCGCGGCCGCCGGCCTGCCAGTAATGGAGGGTAAAGCGCTCCTCTTCAAGTTCCTCGGCGGTGTCGACGCTGTTCCAATAGTAGTGAGGGAGACCGACCCGGACAAGTTCATATACATAGTCAAGGCGCTGGAGCCGAGTTTCGGCGCAATTAACCTCGAAGACATTGAGTCTCCGAAGTGTTTCTACATACTGGAAAAGCTGCAGGAGGTACTGGACATACCGGTCTGGCACGACGACCAGCAGGGGACAGCGCTGGTGACTATAGCCGCTCTCATAAACGCGCTTAAGCTAACTGGCAGGAAGTTCGAGCACACGAGATTTGTCCTCTTCGGGGCCGGCGCGGCTAATACCTGTATTTACAGGTACCTCAAGGTCTTCGGGGCTAGGCCCGAGAACATTATTGTCACAGACTCCAAGGGCGTCCTCCACAGGGAGAGACCAGACCTCGAAGAGATGAAGAGAGAGAACCCGTGGAAGTACAGAATGGCTATTGAGTCTAACCCAGAGTGCGTTAAAGAGATCCCCAAGGCCTTTGAGGGCGCAGACGTCGTTATAGCGGCGTCTAGGCCGGGTCCCGGTGTAATTAAGAAGGAGTGGATTAGGCTGATGAACAAGGACGCCATAGTGTTCGCCGAGGCGAACCCCATCCCGGAGATATGGCCGTGGGAGGCTAAGGAGGCTGGCGCCAGGATCACTGCGACTGGCAGGGGGGACTTCCCCAACCAGATAAACAACAGCCTGGGCTTCCCGGCTGTCTTCAGAGGCGTGCTGACCGTGAGGGCGAGGAAAATGGTGGATGAGATGTTCTACGCGGCCGCGGTGGCGATCGCCAAGTACACTGAGGAGACGGGTATTCACGAGGACAGGATCATCGGGACTATGAACGAGCCAGAGCTCTTCGTCCGCGAGGCTATAGCTGTGGCCGAGAAGGCCATGGAGCTGGGGTACGCTAGGAGGAAGCTCTCGAGAAGCGAGCTGGAGGCTGAGATCAGAGAGCTAATTGAGAGGCCGAGAAAGCAGATGAAAGCTCTACTAGAGAGCGGGCTAATTAAGCCCATGCCCCCGGTGTGAAGAGTGAGCTTGAGAGACGCTATTGTGAGAGCCGTCGTAGAGGCTATTAGAGTAGCCTCAACGTACCTGCCACCAGACGTTAAAGACGCTCTGCGCAGAGCACACAGCGTAGAGACGAACCCGGCCGCTAAAGCCCAGCTCGAGGCTATACTGAGAAACGTTGAGCTAGCAGAAAAGCTCAAAGCCCCTATATGCCAGGACACGGGCCTCATAACGTTCTACGTTAAGCTGGGAGCGAAGTTCCCCGCTATAGACGTCGTAGAAGAGGCCCT
>JAJHQY010000005.1 GCA_020833085.1 Desulfurococcaceae archaeon | reverse complement strand
TAGCTATGTTTATGAGTGTAAAGGGCCCGGGCCGGGATTTGAACCCGGGACCTCCGGGTACCCGCCCCCATCATCTCGGGGGTCCACAGCCCGGCGCTCTACCAGGCTGAGCTACCCGGGCCACTCTTACTACCTGCTCGTGGCCTAGGCTCCACACGACTTGCGGTTCGGGCCCTTCTCTCCAGAGGAGTATTAGTGTTAAGGGTATTAAAGGTTTAATGGTGAATGAAGAGTGGGATACTACTATGTCTTCGAGTAGTAAGCCTAGAGAGATATACTTACCTATTCACGCGCTATCTTCGTGTAGTGAGAGGAGTGAGTGCCCCTATTTTGAGGTTATTGAGTACGGTCGAGAGCCGGAAGTCGTCTGTATTGCTTACTGCAAAGTAACGGAGAGGTACTTGACCCGCTCAGCTGTTAAGAAGTGCATTGCCTACTGGTCTACTTGCCCATTTAAGCAGTACGCTGATCACCAGTTGACTTCGCAGTGAAAACTCTGAGGCGGCCAATTCTCTTCTCTACTACAACACCACGTGACACGAGGTTTTCAAGTACTCTAACAAGCACGTAGTAGTTTAAATTCGTCTTTCTCCTCAGCGCGTTAATATTAGCCTCGCCTAGCTCTCTCAGAGCACTTAGTACTAGTTTTTCGCGGTCTTCGTTTCTACGCTTCAAGTTTCCTTCTCCTCTCAATTAGTTCTAGTACTAGTTTCTCCAGAGCGTCGAGAGGGCCGTAGTGTATAGTGATCATTGTCGTCCTCCCCCGCTGACCCCTACCACTTGGGTAGGCGTGTATGATATTGGCTTTAGAGAGCGTCTGAATGTACTCATATAGTTGAGTGTGCTTTCGGGGGACTTCTCCGTAGAGGTCGCAAATAGTCCTATACTCAGCCTCCACTTCTCCCATTTTGACCTCTCTCTTCCCCGTGCGTCTCAGTAGCTTAACAATACTCAGTAAGACGAGGAGCTCGTGTAGTGTCAAGGCGTTCAGAGCCTCGCTTACATTTACAAGCTCGCGCGAAAGACTTGTAATAGCCCTCCTCACGTGTTCTAGAGTAATCCTCTTAGCCCCCTCTCTCTCAGCGATGTCACCTGCTAGTAGTAGTATTTCCAAAGCGTGTCTAGCGTTACCCCCTCCACCCATGTCAACGCCTTCATAGCTCGCTATGAACTTTAAGACCTCATCGTCGTACGTCCCCTCGTAGAGAGAGATCTCAGCTCTGTATTTCAGTATATCGTACAGTTGTTGCGAGGTGTAAGGCTCTAGTTTAATAAAGTGTCTCAGTAAGTAGCCTTCAGTTGCGGGGTCGAGAAAAGCGAGTTTAGAGGTGTCGCTAGCTATGAATATGAAGTTTATGTGTTTAGCCCCCTCAAACGCGTCATATGTTCTAGTCAAGAAGTACACAGCGTCATTGCCCGCGACGCTAGCGAAGTAGTGAAACTCGTCGAGTGCCACTATGACGTAGAGTCCCAGCTCGCTGAGGTATGAGAGTAGGGCATCGTACATCTCTTTAGCTGAGAGTCCGCGCGGTGGTAGTGGTATAGCCAACTGCATAGCTACATCGTATATGACGTTGAAGAGCGTTCTACTCCTGTGGCAGTTTACGTGCACGTAGGCTACATTATACCCCTTCTCTCTCGCAAACCTAGTAAAGCTCCTACCAAATAACCTCGAGAGAGCGGTCTTGCCCGTTCCAACTCCCCCGACAATTAGTACTCTCTGAGAGATTACTCCTGGATTAGTAACTAGGTGTTTAAAGTACGAGACGAGAGTTCTCAACTCGTTTTCACGGTGAGGTAGTTTATCTGGCAAGTGTTCTGGTGAGAGGCTCTCTCTACTCTTAAATATAGAGGGCTTGCCGAGCTCTTCCTCAACTATTCTCCACGCGTCTATAGACACGCTGAAAACACCAACACTTTCACTCAACTATTCATAGTAGATGCTTTAAAAACCGGCTTACAGGAGCCAACTCCCAGGTAAACAGCGCTCTCAATTATCTCCAGGAAGAGGCAGAGAGGGCTCTTACTCGAAGTAGTAATACCGCGTTCTCTCAGTACTTGAAGTACTAGTTTGTAGACCTCGCTACTCACACCTCTCACTCCTCTTGCTCGCACCTTTACTTTTACTTCACCGCCCTCTCTGAGAAGCCTACTGAGGCACTCTTCTAGAAAAGGCCGTGTTACCGGTAATGTGCTCGTGCAGTGTATGGGGACAATTAACTCCACGAAGCCGTACTCCCTAAAGCTAGTAGCGCGGTAGGCAGTATTCACGTCTAGAACACTATATACTAGTAAGACGCCCGGGAAGCGGGTCTTTTCAACTCTGACGCAGGGGTCTTTAATAAACAAGACGTTTCCCACTTCGTGCTCGCAGAGATCACTACTACTCCTACACGTAACCAGCAACACGGGTCTGCTGGGCTCTGGGCATTCAGCGGCTTCCATGTAAGCGCTCGCCACTCCCGCACGTATTTAGAGTGTTTCGGTTAATAGCTGAAAACGCTCACTCTACTATATAACCTAGAGACGACTACTAGTGGTGGTGTGAGTGGATAATTGTAAAGTGTTTAGAAAAATCGTTGAAGACGCGGGTAATTTACTCAGAGAGTACTACGGAATTGACTACTATGTTGAAGTTGTTGGTAAGGGGGCTTTTGGCGACGTCTCGAGGAGAATTGACTTGCTAGTTGAGGACTACATAGTAGACCAAGTTGCCAGCGCGGGTTTTAAGGCGTGGGTTTTAGCGGAGGAGAGGGGGCTTAGAAAGCTCGTAGATAAGCCCGAGTACGTGGTCGTTGTAGACCCGCTCGACGGGAGTTTAAACTACACTCTGAGAATACCATTTTTCGCCGTCTCGCTGGCTGTTTACCCGGCTCACGTAGGAGACATAACTAGGGCTCTCTATGGAAATGTAACTGGCGTGTTCACGGGCGAGGTAATTGAGTACTGTAATGAGAGGGTATACTACAATAGAGTAGAAGTGCAGAGCCGTCTGGACAAGGGGCTGGAGGTTTTATCCATATACACTGAAGACCCTAGTGTTCTCCAGGTCGTGATGGAGGCCTTTACTAGAGCTGGTTTGAAGTTGAAGACGAGGACTATGGGAGCGGCCTCGCTAGAGGCCTCATACGCGGCACTGGGCTTTATTGGGCAATTCGCGCACCTGACGGGTAGAGTGCGCAACGTAGACTTAGCGGTCGCTCTCACTATAGCACGTGTGCTTGGCGCCTACACGTACACTCAACCCCCTTTGAGTCAAATCAGCACTACGGAATTACAGACAATAGACAAAGTCGTAGTAGCAAGTCCTCGGAGCCCCCTGCTGAGTGTTCTAGACAAAATATAACACATAATAGTGTGAAAAGTATAGTGTAAAAAAGTAGTTTAAACAGCGTGAGCGGAAAGAGCGAGTAGGCGAGAAAAGTAGAGGCTAAGTAATAGCCTCTAGAACTCTGTTCAAGTTCTGTGAGAGCACTCTTGCTTTTCGCTTCGTGACTACTACGACGTCTTCTACTCTGACGCCGTAGCGTCCATTAAAGTACACTCCGGGCTCTACAGTGAAAACCATATTTGGCTCTAGAATAGTCGTAGAGCCGGCTCTCAGATAGGGCGGCTCGTGGACAACAACACCTAGTCCGTGACCCAATCCGTGTATGAATTTCTCTCTAAGACCCCACTTCTCCAGCACTTTACACGCTACTCTGTACACGTCTTCGGCTTTAATACCTGGAGTTATAGCGTCAATAGCGACTTCTAGAGCCTCAACTACAGCTTCTAGACTCATCCTCTCCTCTTTACTAGGCCTGCCACGTATAATCATTCGAGTAATATCACTACACCTCCCTCGATGCTTAACGCCCACATCGACTAGCACTAGGTCTCTTTTACTTATGACTTTACGGCCGGGTAGTGTGTGTGGATACGCGTTATTCGGTTTAAAAGCTACTATTGGGTCAAAGGCCATTTTCTCCACTCCTTTACTTCTAACAGTCTGCTCAAACACGCCGGCCAAGTGCGTCTCTGTGACGTTATCAACAACACTAGCCTGTACTGCTAGTATTCCAGCAGACGTAATGGATACAGCTTCTTTAATAGCCGTGATTTCTCTTTCGCTCTTAACTACTCGAATATTCCAGATGTCATTTGAAATATTCACGGCCTTTTCACCTAGGCTCTCTACTAGGAGGGCCTGTAGGGGGCTGTTATGAGCTAGATCAGCGCCCACTCTCTGCCACTTGGAAGTCACGGAGGTTACAATATCCTTCCAGTCAGCTTCTAGAACTAGTATATCTGGCGGCTTCATAGTCTTAGAGAGAGCGTAGAGATGGACATAGCCGGGTAGTAGAGACCTGTACCTGTAGTACTCGAGTAGCGGAACATAGAGAGAAATTACGTTATCCTTCCTCTCGTACACGAGTAGTAGAGGAGAGTCGGCCGCCACAGTCACGTCTAAGAAGTATTCAATATTGTCTACACCACTAATTATGAGGGCGTCGAGATTCTTACTCTCAGCTAAGTCTACTAGCTTGTCGAGAGAGCTCTTCAAGTACAGCACCTCAACTATGTTTAATACCGCGAAAATATAAAGTCGTTTCCCGGGAACAGTGATTTCGTGCGGTGAATTCCCGTGAGTGAGACTACCGGAGTTAAGTGCAGTAGAGATGGGAGCTTAATGGTTTTTACATACGAGTCTGAGAAGCTAAAAGGAGACATAGTCAGGATTTCTCTGTACTACAAGTGCCCACTCTGCGGTGCTAGGAGAGAAATCGAGGAAATTAAAATTGAGAGGAGCGAGAAGGACTTCGTAGTTACGCGAAGACTACATATTACTAGCACCACGGGGTAGAAGTCGACAAAACACTACTCTTCACGGGGTCTACTTTTACTCTTTGAAGTAAGTTCGCTGAGCGCGCTACTAACTAGACTTGGATCTCCCTCAACGACTTTGACCACGTAGTGTAGACTGTCTTTAGGCTCTACGAGAACAACTAGTTTCTCTCTCTTCTTGTCGAGGAGTGCAGATATGAGCTTAGTAGTCATAGTAGCTGGTAGTTCAATTTCGCTCTTAACACTCGAGTAGCTGGGAGGGTCTACAGACTCGCCGGCGAGAATATACTTAACACTCCTCTTCCTACCCTTCACGACTGTGTGCTCCAGCTTACTACTGACTAGAATCCACTTTCCACTCCTCGTCTTTAAGTATATTTTCACAAATAACACCGCTAGCCTCTCACACTAGCTGAAGTAGACCCTCCTCTCCATGTATACTGTTCTCGTAGTTTTAAACTAAAACAGCCTTGAATTACTAAGTTAGCAAATTTACGCGTTTAGCTACTAACTCCGGGGCGAGGATTTCAGCGCGAGAACTTGTTATTCACGCGTGTAGGTAGAGAACGCGTGGATATATACTCGGCTTAACATTAGAATACTATGGGATGACCTGGCAGGAACGTGCTGACACGTGATGTAAGGTGGAGCGACGGGGACCGCCTTTAGTTCTCACTTCGAGCGTTCAAACAGGATTTTTATTTTCAGTTTATCTTAAGTTAGCACGGGGACTACTGCTTTGAGCTACATGGATGTTGTTAAAGAAGTAGAGAGAATTCTGTGGCCTCGACCCCTCAGGCTATTCACGGCTGGTCCTGTAGCGTGTTTTCCAGAAGTACTCGAGGCTATGAAAATACAAATGGTTAGCCACAGATCTCGCGAGTACCAGGAGCTTCACAGAGACACGGTTATGAGGTTAAAGGCTTTTCTGGAAGCAGAGAAAGCAGTAGTACTGCTCATACCCTCGAGCGGCACGGGGTTTATGGAGGCTAGTGTCAGGAACGCTGTGACTCCGCGTGGAAAAGTCCTGGTCACAGTTATAGGTGAGTTTGGAAATAGGTATAGAGAGGCCGTTGAGAGAAATGGCAGAATACCTGTTGTGCTAGAAAAGCCTCTGGGCAAGCCAGTGCTACCAGAAGAGCTTGACGAGGCGTTAAAGAAAAATCCCGACGTAGAGGCTGTAACTATAACTTACAACGAGACAAGTACTGGAGTGCTAAACCCGCTCAGAGAGCTAGCTAAAGTCGCTAAGGAGAGGGACAAGTTAGTATTTGTAGACGCAGTATCGGCTATGGGGGCGGCCGAGATCAAAGTCGACGCGTGGAAACTAGACTTAGTCTTCTCGAGCAGTCAAAAGGCCTTCGGCCTCCCACCGGGACTCGCCATGGCGGCTGTGAGCGAGGAGGTGTTTGAGAGAGCTAAGAAAATACCGGAGAGAGGCCTCTACTTCGACTTAATAGAGATTAGAGAATTCCTCGAGAAGCAGTGGTCAACCCCCACGACACCCCCAATACCTCAAATCGTGGGATTAAACGTCGTATTGAGAATTGTTGAGCGAATGGGTGGTAAGGAAGCGTGGCTTAGAATGTACGCTGAGAGAGCGGAGAAGATCAGGAGGGGGGTTCTAGAACTGGGGTTACGGCTATTCGCCGAGCCGGGCTATTATAGTCCCACAATTACAGTAGTCTACAATCCGCCCGGTATAAAGGGCCCAGTTATTTACGAGGAGATGAGGAAGCGTGGAGTGGAAATAGCTAAAGGCTACGGTAAAGTCAGAGATGTAACGTTCAGAATAGGGCATATGGGGTATATAACAGATGAAGACATAGAAGTGCTCTTCAATACTCTGAGAGAAGTTCTCGAGTATCTAGGCTATAAACCCTCAAAGAAATAAACTAAGCCGCTAAAGAGGAGATTTAGAAGTCTGCATGGTGAGTACTTGTGGTAAAAGTTTTAGTTGCTAGTAGAATACACAGAGCGGGTATTGAAATCCTCAAGAGTGCTGGCGTAGAAGTCTTGTACCTGGAGGAGCCTCCTGAAGAAGAGCTGGTTAAGGCCATTAAGGGTGTTCACGGCTTAATTGTGAGGAGCAAGCCGCTAGTTACTAGGAGAGTAATAGAGGCGGCTGACAGCCTCCTAGTCATAGGCAGGGCTGGCGTGGGAGTAGACAACATCGACGTGGAGGCGGCGAGAGCTAGGGGGATAGAGATACTGACCTCCCCCGAGGCCGCTACGCAGAGCGTAGCAGAGCTTACAATGGGGTTAATACTAGCCGTCGCGAGGAAAATAGCGTTCTGTGACAGGAAAATTAGGGCTGGAGAGTGGCCTAAAAAACACGCTGTTGGCGTGGAGCTCTGGGGTAAAACACTGGGAGTTATTGGCGCGGGGAGAATAGGCTCGGCGGTGGCGAGAATAGCGAAATTCGGGTTTGACATGAACGTCGTATACTACGACATAGCTAGAAATAAAAAGCTTGAAGAAGAAGTAGGCGCGAGGTACGTTTCACTAGACGAGTTGCTCCGCGAAGCAGACGTCGTTACCATACACGTCCCTCTAACTGAGCAGACTAAGTACTTAATTAACGAAGAGAAATTGAAGTTAATGAAGAGAACTGCAATACTCATTAACACCTCGCGAGGGGCAGTAGTGGACACAAAGGCCTTAATTAGGGCTTTAAAAGAGGGCTGGATTGCGGGTGCTGGACTAGACGTCTTCGAGGAGGAGCCTCTCCCGCCAAATCACCCACTACTAGAACTCGAAAACGTAGTGTTA
This sequence comes from Desulfurococcaceae archaeon, assembly GCA_020833085.1. Next base: position 10,829 of record JAJHQY010000005.1, on the reverse strand, counting down.
ACAGCTCACATAGGTGCTAGCACGGAGGAGGCACAGGAGAGAGCTGGAGTAGACATAGCAAAGAAAGTAGTAGAGTTCTTCAGGGCGCGAGGGTACATTCAGTAACAAAACCACTGTTCTCTCGAGAACTAGGTACCCGTGCCCAGTCTAAGCGCGCTGAGAACTTCTGTGTAGAGGAAGTCGACACCTACTATTAAGGTGTGAGAGGATAGAGTGGACTAGTTGGTCTGGTTTTTAAGGGCTTACTGTAAAAATATTAAGAATGGCGGGGCTAGGCAGCGGGGTAGGGCAGCCTGGTAGCCCGCGGGGCTCATAACCCCGAGGTCGGTGGTTCAAATCCACCCCCCGCTACTCCGCCGCAAGGCGGCCCCGCCACTCCTTTGACCCGCACACCTTCTCGTAGCACTCCAACCTAATCAGTCCTTGAACTCTGATTTTATTAAGACTCAGGTTTAATCGCTATATGAGGTGTGCAGTTGTGCGAGTATGCGGCTGGGTTATAAGGAGAGCTCATGTAGGTAAAGTAGTAATACTAGAAGTGTCTACTAGTCGCTCTGTAAAGCCCTGCGTCCTCGTCTTTAAACCCGAGCGCGAGCCCGAGCTCTACAAGGTTGCGAGCGAGGTCGATGTGGGAACAGCTCTTTGTTTTGAGGGTGAAGTGGCAGAGGAGCAGAAGAGTAGGCGTGGTATTGAGTATGTCGTTAAAAAGCTGGAGGTATACGCCAAGCCCTTAGAACCCCTCCCCGTTGACACTGCTGGTAAAACGCCAGTTCTACTAGACACGAGAGTAAAGTACAGGTGGCTCTTAGCGAGAAAGCCGGAGGAGAGAGCGATATTTAGGATACGAGCGGGCGTACTCAAAGCAGCTCGCGAGTACTTCGAGAGAGAGGGCTTTATCGAAGTCCACACACCTAAAATAGTGGCAGCCGGTGCTGAAGGCGGTGCTACGCTATTTAAAGTACAGTACTTTGAGAGCGAGGCGTATTTAAGTCAAAGTCCACAACTCTACAAGCAAATATTAGTAGCTAGTTTTGAGAGAGTATACGAGATTACTCCGTACTTTAGAGCTGAAAAGTTCAATACTACCAGGCATCTCAACGAGTCGTGGGGTATTGACGCGGAACAGGGCTTTATAAGCGGGGTGGAGGACGTGATGAAGACGCTGGAGGAACTAGTTGTCTACATACTCGACTACATATCCAGGAACTACAGAGAAGAACTAGAAGTACTAGGTGTAGAGATTCCACGCGTTTCAACTCCATTTAAGAGATTGAAGTTCACAGAAGTCGTGGACATATTGCGAAGTGAAGGCCTCGACGTGAGGGAAGACGAGGACTTAAGTGATTACGCTGAGAGAAAACTAGGCGAAATCATGAGTGAGAAAAAACACTACTTGTACTTCATTGTGGGCTTTCCGTGGTCCTCGACGGCTTTTTACTACATGAGAGAAGAGGACGGAGCCTACACTAGGAAATTCGACTTAGACTTCAAAGGCCTGGAAATAGCTAGTGGAGGTCAGAGAGAACACAGATACGAGAAGCTCGTAGAGGCGCTGAGAGAAAAGGGACTAAACCCAGAGAACTTCGCGTTCTACTTAGAGGCCTTCAAGTACGGTATGCCTCCTCACGGGGGATTCGGCCTCGGCGTTGAGAGGCTACTCATGAAGATCTTGAACCTGGAGAACATACGCGAGGCAATACTCTTTGTACGTGACAGGACAAGACTAGTACCGTAGCGAATTCACTTTTCTCTCAGCACCTCCAATAGAGAACACTCCACTCCTGACTCCGTGCTCTTAATTGAATACTTATATATGTGATCGTGAATATACTACTAAGGGCTAGATATGAGTGAGCCGCGCGCACTAGTGAGGTTAAGGAAGAAACTTACTGTGGAGAATCTCTGGCTCTACATTATAAAAATACTGAAAGAGAGTAAGCCTCTAAGAGCCTACGACATTAAGGTCTCTCTCAGAGAGAGATTCAATATTAACCCCCCGGCTGTAACCGTCTACACTGTTCTCTATAGAATGAGGCGTGATGGCTTAATTGAAGTGAGGCGTGAGGGCGACTCAGTAGTCTACACTCCCACTGAGAGAGGTCTCGAGGCGTTTAAAGAGGGTATAGCCTTCATTGAGGAGGTACTTGCGAAGTTGAAGCTGTGAGGTGGTGTGCGTGATACGCGTAGCTATAGTTGGGCAGGGGCTAGTTGCAACGCACTTCGCTGTTGGGCTTGAGAGGCTTAAAAACAACGAAATACCAGATCACGGCGTGCCGCTAAAAACGAGACTTCCCTACAAGTATACTGATATAGAGATAGTAGCGTCTTACGACGTGGACGAGTCCAAGATCGGAAAATCCCTCTACGAAATAGCCAAGAAGAGCTATGAGGGGCCTGGTGAAATACCGAGAACACTCAAAGACATATACGTTCGTAGGGGTATTCACTTAGCTAGTACGAGAGGTCTGCCCATTAAGGCTAGGGGTAGAGAAGAGGAAGTGGGATTAAAGCGCGCAGTAGAGGAGATCCTCGACGAGTGGCGAGAACTCGACGTCGACGTCGTAGTTAACATAATGACAACTGAGCCCGTAGAAGCTGTTAATAACATTGAGGCTCTTTACAAGGCGTTTGAGAGTGGCGATTTAACCGCCTCTCAGACCTACGCGTACATGACAGCCCTGTACTCCTCGAGGTATAGGAGCGCGGCCTTCATAAACGCTATACCCTCACCAATCGCGAATGACCAGGCGTTTGTAGAGCTCTATAAGAAGTCGAAGGCGGTTGTTTTCGGTGATGACGGGGCTACTGGGGCAACTCCGCTCACAGCAGACCTCCTCGAGCACTTATACGAGAGAGGGAGGAGAGTACTGGGAATAGCCCAGTTCAATATTGGAGGCAACATGGACTTCTACGCGCTGAACATGCCCGAGAGGAATATAATGAAGAAGGTGACTAAGAGCAGCATGATCGAGGACATACTAGAATACCACGTGCCAAACTACATTAGGCCAACCGGCTACCTCGAGCCACTCGGAGATAAGAAGTTTGTAGCCATGATTATTGAGTACATGAGCTTTGGAGAGTTCAAAGACGAGCTATACATTGTAGCGAGAATAAATGACAGCCCAGCTCTGGCAGGCCTGCTCGTCGACCTCGTGAGACTGGGAAAAATAGCCATTGACAAGGAAGCCTACGGGACTGTCTACGAGGTAAACGCCTTCTACATGAAGAAGCCGGGCCCACCTGGGAGCAGAGCCATATCTAAATTCCATGCGTACTTAAAGTTATTAAAATGGCTTGGATTAAAAGACCACAGGATCCCCGAGTAGGTGTTTTCCGAGAATGCGAGTAGTACTTATTGGTGCCCCCGGTGCTGGTAAAGGCGTTTACGCGCAGTACTTCAAGGAGAAGTACTGTATTCCCCATATAAGTACAGGTGATATTTTCAGAGAGGAGATCGCTAAGGGAACGGAGCTGGGTCTGAGAGTTAAACCGTACGTGGAAAGCGGGAAATTAGTGCCAGATGAGATCGTCATTGAAGTCGTTAAGAAGAGGCTTCAACAGCCCGACACGGAACAGGGCTTTATACTAGATGGATTTCCGAGAACAATTAACCAGGCTAAAGCCCTCGACGACATCGTCACAATTGACAGGGCTATATACTTAAACGTCTCTGAGGAGGTTGCTGTGAAGAGGCTTAGTGGTAGGAGAGTCTGCCCTCTCTGTGGTAGGGTGTACAATATATACTACGAGCCTAAGCCGAGAGTAGATGAGAAGTGCGACTATGACGGCGCGCAGTTAATTCACCGACCAGACGACAAGCCTGAAGTAGTGAGAGAGAGGTATAGGGTTTTCCACGAGACGTTTAAACCCGTAATAGAGTATTACAGGTCGTCTCGTAGACTAATTGAAGTTAATGCTGATAGACCTCTGAGAGAAGTACTACCAGTACTAGAGAAAGTACTCATAGAGACGGGAGTACTTAGAGTACCTCCGTGCAGGGATGTAAAAATTGAGTAGAGAGCTGAGCGGGAGGAACAGAGAGTACTTGCTGAGTCTACTACGCAGACTCCTAGAAGAGCCAGACGCGTACTTCAGTAATGGCTATTTAAACAGCGAGGGCTGGAAGGTACTCAACTTAATTCGGAGACTAGTAGTGAGGAATTACCCCTACTTGGCTAGAGGGTTTAAGAAGAGTATTTACACTGGTAGTTATGACGAGGTCGTCAGGGTCTTACACGACTTAGTGAACTACGTGCACGAGCGTAATTCCGATCATTCATGAGAGCATAGCTACTATTATTGCCGCAAATTGAAGAGTAGTCGCACTTATAACACGAATTCTTCAATAGTATTAACGCGTCTCTAGAGAGAACTCCGTACTCAGCTGATATTTCAAGTATATTATTTAAGAGACTTCGCACTAGCTCAATAAGCCTCGCGACTTTCTGCTTATTCTCAGCCGTAATGACAATCATAGCCTCCCTCCCACTATTAATCTCCATGTAGGTGACCACGTGATTACACGTGTGCGAGAACTGAGCCAACTTCTCCAAGTCGCTGTGACTACTAGTCTTAACTCTCACTACCGCGGCTTCTCGCCCTAAAATCGCTGTTGGAGTTGCTAGTACTGGGACTAAGTGCCTCTTCGAGAACAGTTTATTTAGTAGTCTCCTCACAAAGCTGTACTCTAAATTTAACTGCAAGGATATTTGCCTAATACTAGCCCTGGGGTTTTTCATTAGTAATTCGAGCACTGTGGAGAGCAAGTCGCTAGTATTACTAGTACTCTTGGAAATAGCCATCACCATGGTGAGTAGAAGTAAAAAGCCCCTTAATACTTGAACTAATAGGGGGCTCAGGGCTTCTTGAGGAGTACGGACTGTGGGTACTTGTAAATACTGTGGAGAGTCGAGTATTACTATTAGTAGTGTAGTGAGCGTGTGTGTTAACTGCCTGAGAAGAGGGCATGTTCCCCCAGAAGACCCTCACAGGTACTCGCGAGAGAGATTTCATTTGCCTCTAGTTGAGAGCGGTGGAGATGGCTTTAAGTGTAGTGTTTGTGGTAGAGGCTGTGTTATTTCTACTGAAGGGGGGAGGGGTTATTGTGGCTATAGAGTGAGAGTCTCCGGCTTCACGACTGTATCTACCAGAAACCCGCTGAACGCTGTAGGTCTATATTACTACGACCCCCACCCCACAAACTGCGTAGCGCTACCAGTGTGTCCAGCCGCGACGGGTCTCGGCTACCCCGAGTACGCCCTCTCTCCCGCTGGAGAACACGGCTACTACAACATAGCAGTGTTTTACGGTGGATGTAATCTCGACTGCCTCTACTGCCAGAACTGGGAGTACCGCGAAATGGCTGTTAAGGCAAAGCCCGTGCTGAGCGTGGAGAGCTTAGTCAACGCGGTGAACTCTAGAACGACGTGTGTTTGCTACTTCGGCGGGGATCCGGGGCCTTTCGCTCCACACGCACTCATCGCTTCGAGAAAAATGATTGAGAGAGCGAGGTCTATTGGACTAAGAGTCTTCAGAGTGTGCTGGGAGACAAATGGCCTCTGGAACCCCACTTTACTAGAGAAGGCTGCATTACTGAGTCTCGAGACGGGTGGAATAGTAAAAATAGACTTTAAGGCGTGGAGTCCAGAGGTGTATAGAGCGCTTTGCGGTGTCGAGGAGAAACACGTGAAGTTAATAAGAGAGAATATCAGACTAGTAGCGAGTCTCTTCAATAAGAGACTAAAGCCTCCACTACTAGTAGTGTCAATGCTACTCGTACCTGGGTATGTCGATGAGTACGAAATCGAGCAGGCAACGAAATTCGTAGCCCAACTAAACCCAGAAATACCCTACATATTCCTCGGCTTTCACCCAGACTACCTGCTTCTAGACCTCCCTACTACTAGTAGGAGGCACGCTGAGAAAGCTGTGAAAATTGCTCGTGAAAATGGATTAAAGAACGTGTGGGTTGAAAACGTGTTTTTACTCGGCTCAGCGTACTGAGCTAGTCTAGTCTTCACGCGTACTTCTTAATGTACTCTAAGTCTTCTACTTTTAGTCTCCAACCAGTTGAACCGAGAATCTCCTGGACGTGGCTTATGTTCTCACTCTTAGGTATAGCAATGACGTTTTTGTGGCTAATTAAGTAGTTCAGCGCCACCTGGATTGGCGTCTTATTGTACTTACTGGCGATTTTCGCGATTACGGGGTTTACTACGACGTTGCCTCTTTCAAGCGGCGTGTATGCTTGAAGAGCAATGTTGTTCTCTATGCAGTACGGTAGTAGCTCCTTCTCGACATAGTGTCTCGTGATCACGCTGTAGTGGACTTGATTTACAACTATTTCTGCTTTTCTAGTAGCCTGAATAGCCTCTCGGAGCTGTGCGGGGTCGAAGTTGCTCACGCCAATATATCTCGCTAAGCCGTACTCGTATACTACTTCGAAGTTTCTCACTTGCTCTGTAATACTCATTCTCTCATTAGGCCAGTGTATTAACATCAAGTCCGCAGACGAGACACCCAGTCTGCGGAGAGACTCCCGCGCGGCTTTCAGTACGAGTTCTCTGTCGATGAGTCTGCTCGGGAGGATTTTTGTTGTTATAAACACAGCACTCCTACCTACGTGCTTTACTATTTGACCTACAAATTCCTCTGCACGCCCCGCGTCGTACATCTCAGCTGTGTCAATTAAGTTGACACCGTGAGTTATAGCGTAAATAAACGCGTCGAGAGCTCTGTCATAGGACTTTATACCGTAAGTTCCAAGTCCAATGGCGAAGACCTTGTCAGACCCTATATACCTGTAGTCGCTAAAATCGTAGAAACTCGATACACTCATTTCTCAGTACCCATAGTGGGAAATAGAGCGGGAGAGCTAAAAATAGGTATTGACACTAGAGTTTAGAGTAGGCGAGTGAAGTGGTAGAGTTACTGAAGTGCTTTATGAGACGTGCTATGAGTAAGCGAGGGCGTAGATCTCAAGTACTAGTAATCACTAATACAGGTGTTCTCGTAGAGAGTGAGGGCAGAGACTACGTAGAGATTAGTAATATAAGTGCCAGTTGCGCTAAGTGTCCACTTCGGCGTCTTTGCGGGTATTAGCTTTGATGATTCGTAGAGGGGAAAAACTAAACTTTACTTGTATAAGGTGTGGTAAGTGCTGTAGTAGTGGGCCTAACGTATCTTTAACTGTAAGCGACATCTGTAGAATTGCCAGGTATTTGGGTGTCACGTGGCGAGAACTAGTCGGTAAATACATCTACGCCATTATAGCGGACTACGTGCCAGTAGTAGTTTTGAGAGGCGTGAATAATAGATGTGCTTTCTTGAAGTACGTTAACAACACGCCGACCTGCACAATATACCCAGCTAGGCCCATGAGATGTAGGCTCTACCCATTTCTACCAGTAGCTCCCGGCGAGAACAGTAAATTAGAGATCTCTGCGAGGTGTCCTGGTGTTGGAAAAGGAGATCTAGTGGAGCCTCCGTGGAGTGACTTAGAGCTGTACCTCGAAGAAGTAAAAAGCCACTACAGAGAGCTCTACGAGCTAATATTCGTTAAAGGACTAGAGCCCCTCACAGCTCTAGAAACACTACTAGATAAGCTCTGTACTCAGTAGTAAACGTAGTGATCCAAGCCTGCTTTAAGTGAGTGCGAGCCTCAACTCACTATACTCACAACGTGTCTTAGAGGCGCGTTATCCGGGACTACTCTAATGTAGTCACTGTATTCTCTCTTCTCTCTAGTTATTTTCAGGAGCCCGAGGTCAGTTGTAAGAGTGCAAGACGTCTCCTCCACGCTACTAGAGTGGAGTTTTCTACAGGATTCTATTAGCAGGTCAAATTCACCGCTTCTAAGACTACTGTGAAAAATAACCCAGTCTTCAAGACGCCCTTTTGTCGAGTACTCTGAGAGTAGTGTGCTGTGGGGTTTAAGGTAGAAGTAGTACTTCTCAGTGTTAACGAAGTCTATAGTGATTGGTATTAAAGAGCTCTTGTAGGCGAGAAAACTTCCAACACCGCCATAGAACATAGAGTACGCTTTCGCCAAGTCTACAGTACTCAGTGAATTCAGCTTATTACTCGCGATCGCTACACAGAGCTTGAACACGTGTTCTCGCCAAGAAGGAGTTGAGATGTTTGAGTAGTACTTAAACTCACCGTTTCGAGTTATAAGTAGATTTGCCCGGAGATTTAATATAGGCATTACTACGTAGCCTAGAAGTCCGCTGTACTCGAATACCCCAATGAGAACTGGGAGAGGGCAGCTGTAGAGCTCTTTGTAGCTCCACAATAGACTGCTACACCTCTAGCTAGACTTAACAGCTAGAAAACTAATTAAATTTATTTCACTTTGAATTCTAAGTTAATTTTCGAGTTACGGAGACAGAGCGAGCTCTTTGAAATAGTGTGGTGATCTATGACGGTGCTAAATCGCCTAGTACTCTGCACTTCCTTGTTACTGCTAATTAAAGTACTAGTAGCGGGTCTACTTATAGGTACTTCTAGTAGTAGTCCTCTTATTAGTAGTCTCAACTACTATACTGTGTACGACTTGCTCTCTAATTGCGGCTTAATGGAAATAACTGCTCTTGTAAACTTCGAAGATATAACTCGCTTTGAAATACCTCTAAACCTCTTTGAGGAGAGCGCTCAGTTCGAACTAGTAAATTATACTTCATCAAGAGACCTCTTCGTGGCTGGGTTAAATGTGAGCAGGGAGAGGATAAGTGTAATTGCTCTGGGTAGTGGTGAATTAAGAGTATTTCTATCCGCATGTAGTCTACTCGAAGAGTCCGGTGTGGCTGTATATATCCTCATGGTTAACACAGAGCACTTAGCCAATTACGCATTTAGTGTTAACGTGACATTTGACTTTATAGGCAACTACAATGTTACTGGAGAAGTCATCAAGGCTAAATTAGAAGTTAGCAAGTCAAATAACACCACTAGGATTGCAATTACCGGATTTGGCTTAGCACTACTAGCCGTGATTCCAGTGATCGAGGAAACTCCTGAACAGACCCCTCCAGGGCGGCAACAACAGGCTCTATGGGTCCTAGTAGGCGTTATTGTGGGCTCGCTACTAGCTGGAAGTGGATTACTTGTATACCTCCTCGCGAAGCGTGGAGTAAAATTCTCAATTGAGAGGCCTGACTATCTAACTGATAGTAGCTATAGAGCTATAATAAGAGTACTCGGTGACAGCGGCAACAAGGGGCTCTTGCAGAGCGAAATTGCCAGTAGAACTGGCTTGTCGAAGTCTACTATTAGTAGGAAACTCAGGAGAATGGAAGAAGACGGCTTAGTGGTAATTAAGAGGTCTGGTAAGTACAACTACGTCTACTTAACGGATAAGGGACTAGACCTATACAAGAGAGTAGTTAAGAGGGGTGCTAGCTAGTTGATTCCACAATACGCTCTCGGTTTTTTCTTCGTCAGAGAGACGGGTCTCATAGAGCAGGTAGTTGTGTTTAAGTACTATGATCAGGCTGAGGAGTACAAGAGAGTGGTTGAAAGTGAAGAGCGTTTAAAGGAGGAGAAGAGCCTCCTAGTTAGAAATATGCAGTTCTACCTTGATCAAGAGGAAGTGTACATAAATGGTGAGCGAGTGTACCCTAGAGTTGTAGACGTAGAAGTGGGGTTTCAAGGCGACTACAAACACCCCTATATACTCTTCTTAATAATTTTTCGCGGGGACTTTAAGAGGGGAGTTAATATCTACGAGAACAAGTACGAGCCTGAAGTAGCAGAGTACGACTACAGAGTCTACTGGATATTTCCACAGGGAGCTAGAATTCTCAGTGTGGAGATGGGAGTGCCGCACAGACTACTCGATAAGAGTAGAATTCTGGTTTTTGATGTAAGAGCGGGTACTCGAGTAGGTGGCTACGAGAGAATAGAATTCGAGCTCTAAGAGAAGAGCCACTCTTTTAAGTGGACCAGAGCTATATAATTAGTAGATGATGTGAGGGGACCTCGAAAGAGCTCTGAAGCGTGATGTGGGGCCAAAGCGCTGATTAATTCACGGCTTTTCAATTGATCATCTGCTAAGTCTCGATGAGGAGTACGCCATCGGCGGATTTTACGTGAAGACGGCTCGACCATGCTGAGGGGGGTTAAATGCCGCTCTACGTAGATTACTCGAAGTACCCATTTGCCTTTCCACGAGAAGACCTAAAAGTAATGTACATAGACAGTCCAGGTGTCATTGCTAGTCGAGATGAGGTTTTGAGGAGTAAGTTGAGTTCTCTAGTGAAGAGAGTAGTAGAAGCTGGAGAAGTCTCCTCTGAGCTGTGTTCTAGTAGTGAGGAGTGCGTTCTACTGTACTACGCGGTACTAGACGTGGCGAAGGCTGTGGGAGACAAGTGGTTTCAAAACAGAGTAGCTCTCGCTTACTCCAAATACGCGTCTCAGTACATGGAGAGAGAAGACTCCGAGAAGCTACTACTACTTGGAAGGAGACTGAGTTTAGACGTCTTCTTAGCCGCGAAGGGATCAAATACCCCTAAACTACCAGTCATATCTAAGAGTGGTAAAAGCATTAGCTTTATCCCCTGCGAGTTCGCTGTCTCAATAACTAGCTATTTAAGAGTAGTCTCTAAGAGGCTTGTACACGACCCGCTTTACAGTCTTACTAATAACATTGTGAGTAACGGGTATGTGTACTTGGATAAAATGACATACCAGAGAGTTCTAGAAGAGGCTATTTTGAATAGAGTTCTGGAAGCTATAGAGGAGTCCACACCTCCCACAGAACTCAGCGAGTTTGCAGAACTAGTTAACGAGGTGAAGAGAGCTCTAGAGGAGAGTAGAGGAGGGGGCGA